>QQUM01000245.1 GCA_008501545.1 Calditrichota bacterium | reverse complement strand
AACGGGCAATCGAAAAAGCCATTTCATCAGCAACGTGTAAAAGCCATTTCCACGTTTGCCGAACTGGGCTTCCCTACAACGCGACTGGAAAAGTGGAAATACACCAATATATCCCCGATTTTAAAGAAAGAATTTGTGCTCGCAAAAGGCCAAACTGTCAATGCCGGGCAGCTGAAGCCATTCTTGTTTGATGGCATTGAAAACCGTCTGGTTTTCGTCAATGGCCATTATTCGAGTGACTTATCGACTTTCAGTGTGCCGGATGGTGTGGTCGTGAAGAGCCTGGATGATGCTTGTGAATCCGACAATGAACTTGTCACGCGTTATCTTGGTCAACATTTAAACATTTCAGATCAGCCATTTGCTGCTTTGAATACAGCTTTCGACAGGGATGGCGTTTTTATTTTGGTGCCACGCAATACCGCAGTGGAGCAGCCGTTGCACATCCTGAATGTCGCAATAAACAACGGCGATCCGTTTCACAGCCATCCGCGCAACCTGATTGTTCTGGATGAAAGCAGCGAGCTGAAACTGATCGAAAGCCGTCATTTCATCGGTGGTGAACAGGTCTACTTTAATAATTTTGCGTCGGAAATCATCGTTGGTGCAAATGCACAACTCGACCTGATTCGCATCCAGGATGAAAGCAAATCGGCCTTTCAGTTTTCATCAACGCAAGCCAAAGTAAGCCGCGATGCGCGATTCAATTTAACCGGCGTTGATCTCGGTGGCAGTATTTCCCGAAACGATACCAATATTGAATTCACTGGTGAAAATGGGCATGTCCAGCTGCTTGGATTTTATTATGCGACAGGCAAGCAGTTGCTGGACAACCACACCTTTATCGATCATGCTGTGCCGCACTGTGATAGCGATGAATTGTTTAAAGGATTTATGGACGATCAATCGCATGGTGTTTTCAACGGTGCAGTTTTGGTGCGTCCGGATGCACAGAAAACCAACGCGTTCCAGCAGAATCAGGCAATTCTCATTAGTAAAGATGCAACCGTCGATGCAAAACCGGAACTGGAAATTTTTGCAGACGATGTACTGTGCAGCCATGGCGCTACAATCGGCGAATTGCAGGATGAGCATTTGTTCTACTTGCGCAGCCGTGGAATCAGTGAAAAAATGGCGCGGGCCATGCTGCATATTGCCTTCGCGAATGATATTTTTGAGCGCATCGAAATTGAAAGTGTGCGCGAGAAACTTGAAGCGGAGATAATAAAGCGATTTAGTGAATAAATAGACTGTAAGCTGTAGGGATTTGGGCTGTAGAAAAATACAGGTTGCATTATTATCTTTTCCTACAGCCAATAGCCAACAGCCTATAGCCTATAGCCTATAGCCTATAGCCTATAGCCTAAAATCCAACAACCCAAATTCACAATTAATACCTTGAAATGCTATCAAAGCGGATTCAAAATATCAGAGTTAAAAAATGAACACAGCCCTGCACCCGCTCGACGTCGAAAAAATTCGCACTGAATTTCCAATATTACAGCAGGAAGTCCATGGCAAACCACTGGTTTACCTGGATAATGCAGCAACAAGTCAAAAACCGATAGTCGTCATTGATGCGATTCAGGATTATTATTTGAAGTATAATTCGAATGTGCACCGTGGCGTGCATCGATTGAGCCAGCTGGCTTCGGATGCTTATGAGGAAACTCGGGAAACTATTCGCCAGTTTCTCAATGCGAGTTCTTTGCAGGAAATTATTTTTACCAAAGGCACGACGGACGGCATTAATCTGCTCGCCGCCTCAATTGGGCGTGGCATGATTAAGCCGGGTGATGAAATTATCATTTCGGCAATGGAACATCACTCCAATATCGTACCCTGGCAAATGATGTGTGAAGACCGCGGTGCAAAATTGCGGGTCATCCCAATCAACGATGATGGTGAAATTCTTTTCGAAGCCTACGAAGAGATGCTCAATGAGCGCACAAAACTCGTGAGTATTGTGCACACCTCAAACTCCCTTGGCACGGTGAATCCGTTGCGTGAAATCATTGATCTGGCCCATAGTAAAAATATTCCTGTGCTGGTTGATGGGGCGCAGGCCGTACCGCACACAAAAGTAGATGTACAGGCTCTGGATTGCGATTTTTTCGTTTTTTCCAGCCACAAGGTATTTGGACCAACTGGTGTTGGCGTATTGTACGGGAAAAAAGAGTGGCTGAAAAAATTGCCTCCTTACCAGGGTGGTGGTGATATGATTTTGCATGTGACATTTGAAAAAACGAAATTCAACGAGCTGCCGTATAAATTTGAGGCTGGCACGCCGAACATAGCCGATGTCATCGGGCTTGGTGTCGCTTTGCAATACGTACAAAAAATAGGTTACGATGCCATTTCCGAATGGGAAAATGACCTGATCCAATACGCATTGCACCGGTTGCAGGAAATCGAAGGAATGCGATTTGTGGGCAATGCAAAGCACCGTGCCGGAGCAATATCTTTTGTCCTCGGCGATATTCACCCTCACGACGTCGGCACAATTCTCGACCGTGAAGGCGTTGCTGTACGAACGGGACATCATTGCACACAGCCGGTCATGCAACGATTCAAGGTGCCGGCGACGACGCGTGCATCGTTTGCTTTTTATAACACAAAAGAAGAGATTGATCAATTAATGAACGCTTTACATAAAGTCATAGAAATGTTTGCCTAATGGATGACCTGCGTGAATTGTATCAGGAAGTAATCCTTGATCACAATAAAAATCCGAAAAATTTCTTCCACATGGAAGATCCGACCCACACTGCAGAAGGTTATAATCCCTTGTGCGGAGATCAGGTTGAAATCTATCTTAAAGTAGAAGATGGGATAATAACCGAAATCAGTTTTCAGGGACACGGCTGTGCCATTTCCAAGGCCGCCAGTTCTGTCATGACGACGATTCTGAAAGGCAAAACCGTCGCTGAAGCCAGGCAATGGTTTGCGCGCTACCAGCATCTTGTCACCGCAGATATAGGAGAAGCCGTCGATGTCGATGAATTTGGCCAATTGGCAGTTTTTGCCGGTGTGCGCGAATTTCCAATGCGCGTCAAATGCGCCAGTCTTTCCTGGCACACAATGCTAAAAGCACTGGAAGAAAAAGATGAAGTTGCGTCCACGGAATAAGAGCTGTTTTTAAACAACTGAACGTGGGAAGGATTGTGCATCATGCATGATTTATAAAGACGAGTAAACTATTGAATTACATATAAATAGAGAGTGGGCACAGGAATGAGTGAAACATTGTCATATGCAACGAAAAAACAACAGGTCGTAGATGCCCTGCGCACTTGCTTTGACCCTGAAATTCCGGTAAATATTTTTGATTTGGGACTCGTTTATGATATCAATATCAATGATGATAACGAAGTCTATATTGATATGACACTGACATCACCGGCGTGCCCGGTTGCAGGAACAATGCCGGGTGAAGTGGCAACCCGCGTGAACATGATCGATTGGGTAAAATATACACACGTCGAATTGGTGTGGGAGCCGCAATGGAATATGGAAATGATGACGGAAGCGGCTCGACTGGAACTCGGATTTATGTAATTCGCCTGAAGGGCATTTTGGACTTTAGCTACGCTGATAGAAAATATTTAATAAACAAATGTACATTTAACCATACAGGATTCAACCTATGGATATTTTTTCAAACAGACCCCTTTATGACCCATCGGCCGTACAATTCATGCGGGATGAATTGACTGCCATTGGTTTTGATGAATTATTTACACCGGAAGACGTCGATCGTGCAATCAACACCAACAACGATGAGACGGTACTGGTCTTTATCAACTCGGTTTGCGGCTGTGCTGCTGGAAGTGCACGCCCGGGCTTTTCAAAAGCCTTGCAAAACGAACGCATCCCCAATCGCATAACGACAGTTTTCGCAGGGCAGGAAAAGGCTGCTGTTGCCCGTGTTCGTGATCACTGGCTGAACGGCCAACCACCAAGTTCACCAAGTGCTGCGTTGTTTAAAAATGGTGAACTCGTTTTCATGGTGCACCGCCATGAAATTGAACGACACGATGCGGATGAAATTGCTGAACATGTGAAAACATTGTTTGATCAGCACTGCACAGGCGTCGGACCCTCGGTACCGGCTGAGCACCTGTTTCAGGTAAATCATGCGAAAACTTGTGGTAGCAAAATTCCAAAATACGAGGGATAAAGCAAAAATCCGGCGTGGACTGTATTAAAAACGTAACTCGACATGCATGTCGAGTTACAGCCTTTGAACCATGTTTTGATACAGCCCCCAGGCGGTTCGAACCGGAACACCCCAAAACCATGAAAATTACAGCACAAGAAGAAAACGGTTTGCGCATTCTGCTGCAAATCGCACTCGATAATAAAAATGATGGGTCAACCATACCTGATATCAGCGAAAAGGTTGGTTTGACCCAGCATAATGTTGCGAAGTTATGCCGGGTCATGCGGTTGGCTAATTTTATTACCAGCACACGTGGCCATACTGGTGGCTACATGCTGGCCCGGAATGCCGACAAAATTGAATTGAGCGAGGTACTGACCGTGCTCGGTGGACGGCTCTACGATGATGCTTTTTGTGAGTCCCGTGCCGGTGTCAATGCATGCTGTACTTTAGATACAAATTGTTCGGTCCGCTCTTTGTGGCAGATTGTCCAAAATGCGGTCGATACGGCAATTCGAAACATGACTTTAGATGATTTGGTCAACCTGCGTGTTTCGACATTTGAGAAGATGCCTGTTCTCCACCAGCTTGAAACATCGACGAAATCCTGAATCTTTCTTCCCTGTAAATTTCTTCAAAAATGACGATATCCTCACTAATATGGATATCCTTTCCGAAAAAACCACACACACCATCGCTGTCATCGATCCTGAAAAATCGTATTCCTATTTTATTGCCCAGGAACTCTTCATCGAAGGATTTGAAATTGCAAATTTCGATAGCGCACAAGCCTGTGCTGCATTCTGTAAGCGCAATGGCATTGCCCTCGTCATCGCTTCTGTGCCGCAAATCGCCGATGAATTCAGTTTTGTTCGCTCACTTCGAGAGTTGGTCGAGGCAGAGAATCCACAACAAATTCTTATCCTGACCGAAAGTATAAACGACGATTCACTGAAGTTCTATCGCAGTCTCGGATTGCAGCACATCATGCGTCGGCAGGATGATATTCGCCTGTTTAAGCGGCTCGTTTACAAACTCATCAACACGCCTGCGACGGCGGTGAAAAAAGCAACTTTTACTGATATTATCGGTGAAGATGCCTCCATGCAAAACGTCTTTCAGATGGTGGAACGCATTGCGCAAAGTGAGATGGCAACTGTCTTTATCCGCGGTGAAAGCGGGACCGGCAAAGAGCTCATCGCACGCGCCATCCATGAAAACAGCCGCAACGCCGACCAACCATTTGTTGAAATTAACTGCGCTGCCTTGCCCGATCATTTGCTGGAATCCGAACTTTTCGGCTAT
>QQUM01000450.1 GCA_008501545.1 Calditrichota bacterium | reverse complement strand
ATTCCCTGCACCGACTGCAGCGCTCAGAAGCACCAGAACCAATGTTGTAGTGGCTGCAGTTTTCAAATCAATACCTCAAATCATCTTTTCGTTGTTTTGTGGTCACTTTGCCAATCCCTTGGCTGGTTAACGCATCATTAGTTTACTGGAAATCTGTCGCAGTCCGACCGGATGCCTGTGCCATGCCGAGTACATTTTCAAGCGTGACAAGACGGGTCTGGCTGCGAGCTATCCAGTCGTTTTTAATATTGTTTTCTTCCCCAAGTTTGATATTTGATCGATAAAACTCGACAGCTTTCAATTGATAGGGTTCAACTTTGTTTCCCTTCAAGGTAGCTTCATAGGACGCCATTTGCGTAGCATCTAATCCTTCAGGACGCTCCGATGACCACCAAAAATGAGCATATTCTTCAAATGCCTCGCCTAATTTATGCAGCGCAGCTGTTTTCCAGTCGGCAACCTGATATGTTGCCGCATCGTTGTACGCTTTTACGACAGCCTGTAATGCTGCATCTTTTCTGGCAATACTTTTCTTCAAGGGTTCGACGAGGCGAATTTTCAGATAGTGGTTAAAATACATTTCACCTAACATGAAATGGGCCTGGGCAATATAAAATTCATCCAGCATTTCGCCCTGGCTCTCCGATTTTTTGTGAAGCCGGATAACAGATTCGAATACTTGCTTGGCTCGTTTGAAATCACCCCGTTTAAAAGATGCATCCCCGGATTTACACATGGCCTCAATACGCTTTCCAGGATTGTCTTTGTAGGTTATAGCATAGGAATCAAAAAGTTCGGCAGCTTTTTCCTGGTTACCGGCATTTTCATAAGCCAGGGCCGCGCTGAAAAGTGCTGATGGCGCGAATTCCGAATTCGGACGAAGGTCAACGAGTTCCAGGTAATCCTGCGCTGCACGACGGTAATCGCCCAGCTTTTCAGACAGCTGGGCCGCTTTGAGAAGTGATTTATCAACCTGTTCGGAATCCGGGAAGCGGTGACGCAGGTTTTCCAGCAATATAATCGCTTTGCGTAAATTACCGCTTTCCTCATAACCCGTGGCAGACTGGATGATGGCCTTTTCGGCAACTTCCATGTTGTCGGATGTCGATGCAATGACAGCAAGCGCACGCGATGCGAGTTCGACATTGCCTTCTTCACGCAGTTTGTCAGCAATTTTAAACTTTGCTGAGGCGACCATATTTTTCGCGTTATCTACATACTGGAGTGAATCCGGATATTCTCGTGTAATCCTTCGATACCAGCCTTCCGACATCATATAATCGCCGTTTTTGTAGTAACTCTGCGCGATCATACTGATTGCAGCAAGATTATACGGGTTGTCTTCTCCCCTGTTAAGGACCATTTTATAGGCGTTAGCTGCCAGCTTGTAGTAGCCTAATTCGAACAAAGCTTCACCGTATTTCATCATGACTTCAGCCAGTTTTTCATCTTTACTTAAAACACGCGCGAAGTCGTTGCATGCATGAATTAAATCAACATAGTAATGATTCGGCACTTCAACTGTGGCCTTTTTTCGTGTCCCGATAAAATCAGCAATATATATCGTTGAAGAATCTACCTGCACTGTACCGGCATTATCCATTATATTGATAGCGGATATAACCCGGTTATAACCAGCCATGGCTGCAAATTCCGATTCCGGATAGTTCAATACAACTTTTTCATAAGCTGCCGAGGCACCGGCAAAATCACCCAATTCATAAAAACATTCTGCCTGATAATATTGTACTTTTGGCGCATTTTCGGTATCAGGAAATTTTTCCAGATACATCATGTATCGCGCCAATGCAACTTTGTAATCTTGTTCAGATTTTTCATCACGAGCACGCGCTTGTGCATCTGTCGCGAGGATATATAAATTTTTGCTTACGAGATCAATGGCCTTTTCATGGAATTCACCATCCGGGAAATTGTTGTACCATTCACTGCCGGGACTGTATGTTGCGACCATGACTTCCCGGGCTTTGTCTGCTTCATCCTTGTTTGCTGCACGCACATAGCCCTGGATAATTTTTTCCTGCGTTTCCGGCGCACGTGGGGAGAAAGGCCAGATCTTCAGCATAAGCTCGTATGTTTGTGAAGCTTCCTCGTAAAAATTGCGTTCTTCGTAGAGTTCACCGAGACGGATAAAAATCGCGCCACTATACTCTTTCTCACCCATATTTTCCAGAAAGCGTTCTGCGATTCTTGCTCCACCCAATTCGGCGAAACATTCTGCTACATATGTGACTGCTTCTTCACGCAAATCACTTGATTCACCTTTCAAGCTATCTGTGCTTGCTTCGGCTGCCTGGCTCAAATCATCGATGAGAAAGATGAAAGCACTGATAGCCTTGTCATACTGGTTTGTATTGTAATAGGACCAGCCGAGTTTGTAGAGCGCCATGTTGAAAAACGGGCCATCATAATCCAGCAATAAATTGGAATAGATTGCTGCGGCTTCTTCGTACTGGTGTTTTTCAAAATGAATTTCACCCAGGCGAAAACGGGCTTCTTCTTTGTATTGACTTTCGGGATGGTTTGCGATAAGCCGGCTAAAGTATTCAACCGAACTCATTTTCTCCCCGGCTTCAAAATAACAATAGGCGATGCGGTAAAGCACCTTGTCAAGAAATTCTGCTGTTGGAAATGCGTTCAGAAGTTCGGTTCCACGTTGTATCGTTGGTTCATAGGAGACAGAGGGCAGGGTCGGCTGCATTGCCAGACGTCCCTTGTCAAATTCATCCAATGCTTGCTCGTATTTTGCCATTTCATGCTGGTAAATTGCATCTGCTTTTCGATAATGCAATTCCATCAGCTGGTACATGACAGTTGGCGTAAAATCGCTATTTGGATAATTGGTGATCAACGCTTCGTTGGCTGCAATCGCTTCATCCAGTTCGCTCAGCATGGCGGCCGTTTCAGCCAGATAACTCACTGATGCTGAATCGGGAACCGTAAACGGTTGCTGCCCATGGAGTGCGCCGATGAGAAGAGTTGAAAATAATATTATTCTGGATAGTGATTTCATTTCATTCGCTTATGCTAAAGGATAGTTCAAGTTTTAAGTCAACTCGAAGCACATGTTCTTTACCGGAAATACACACTTTATATTAATACCTACTAAGGGATCGTTTTTAAGAAATATGCGCGTGCTTTTCCATATTCCGAATATGCGCGCCAGTGGCGCCTGTTTTGTTTGACATAAATTTCTTCGCGTAATTTTGCCATTTCCCACTGCAAATCATCAAAAACCAGACGTTCATCGAGAATTTTTTGTGCAAGATTATCCTGGGTTTTTTCAACCCGGTCCTGTTCTTTCTTCAGATAGAGAGGCACTTCGCTGCGATCATCGACCGGAATGGTGTGGATAAGATCGCTTTCCAGGATGATTAGTTTCACACGCAAAGCTTCTGCGAGCTTTTCTTGTTTTTCAAGTGCTGTTGTTACCGTTGCAATACGCTTTTCAATATTGTCTGTATTGGGGTACCGCTTGATGATGTAATTGTATTCCTGTATCGCAAAATCGAAAAATTCGAGCTCAGTATAGCATTGGCCCAGGAGAAAATGGGCTTCTTCGTTGTATTTGGGATCATCCGTCCTTTTCACGAGCTCGTTCAAAGAAATGATTGCCTGCTGATAATCGTTCAGTTTGATAAAAGCCCAGGCGCTTGCCAGGAGCGCTTCAGGATAGGTCCCATCGTGGACAGGGATTTTTGCATAATGCTTGATGGCTTGCTGGTAATAGCCGAGTTCGTAATACAAATAACCCAGTGTCAAGTGGGTGGTTCGAATAATATCCTGTCTTTCCTTATTCACGACAGGCAGGCTTAGCACCGCCCGAAAGACCTGCACTGCTTTTTTCATATCTTTTTTCTTGAGAAACGAAAGTGCAGTCGTGTAAAGACCGTAATCGTAATACTCGCTTTTTTTATTGATTTTACTGAACGAATTTATAGCGGCATCAAACTCTTCCGAGTGATAAAAGGACATACCGCTGTAATAGTGAGCCCCGGCCATTGCACTGCTTTTGTCATAATTTTCAGCGACACGGATATAGAATTCGATACATTTTTTATAGTTGCCAGTGCTGTATTGAATTTTTTGTAAACCGAGAAAAGCGCCGGGTATGTAATCGCTGTCACTATGATTTTCAATTAGATATTGGTACATGCGTTCAGCTGATTTATACATTTTTCATGTTATATAAACATTCACCTATGTAATAAACGACGCCATCGATCTTGCTGAACTCGCTGTAAAAATCGAGAATAACGATAAGTTCGCGAGCGGCTTTCCAGAATTCCTTCTCTTTGTACATCTCAATCGCATTCTGAAACATCTGAACCGATGCACGCTCCATGTCCCTGTCTTTGCCCGGCAGAATTGGCGTGGCTGCCTCAGCTGGTATTGATAAAGAAAAGGAAAATAAGATAAGCAAGATGGCGCTTGCCTTGGCCACTTTTTTAGCACGTATTTTTTTCATTAAGAACCAACTTTAATTGTCTTGTGCGTCATTATCTGTATCAGTCGTTTGTTTTTTTTCAAGTTTCTTTGCGTTGAGCGATGCTTCAATCTCCTGCATCGAATCCTTGAAATTTTCTCGTTGATAGCGATATTTTTCGTCGGATGACGAATGGTTGCCCAGGTTTTGTGGAAAATGTTTTTTGTGTGTCGTTTTCTGGATAGCGAAAGGGTAATTTAAGCCGAAGATGAGTTTCCAGTCAGCGTATTCTTTTCGAAATTCATTTTTCTCGTTTCCAGGGCTGGATGAGAGTGACACGTCAAATGCAAAATCATAGATGAGATTCCACGGACCCAGGAATTTGATACCTTGTGTCATTCGCTGGGAATTCATCCTGTAGTCTGTGATGTATTGATTTTTAGCAAAAACCTCTGCGCTGTATTCGGCAAAAACGATAAAGGAGCGCAGTGGAAATTTCATTCCGGCTGCCAGAAGGTACTGATCTTCCTGATCCAAAAAGAACTGATCGTGAATATTTTGGTCGAAATAACCAAAATTAAAATGTGTTTTCAATGGCAGCACGGAAACGACTTCTGTAAAATCGATTGTTAATAATCCCATACCTGCAATGCCGGGTTTCCCGGAAGAAAAAGGTTCAAAAGCTATGGGAAAATCCCGTCCGGTTGGCATGTTCAGGAAGAATCGGAGCCCGGTATGGACGATGGAATTCGAAAATGGTGTGTGATATTTGAATCCGATTTGTGTGTCGCCCGGTGCACCCCAAACATTGCGCTGGTCATCCTGGTAAGGTCTCAAATGGGCATAAACTTCAAAATTGTGATATAAACCAAGCGTAACGTTCGTAGAAATCCCATAATCCTTGGTAAGACTTGTGGCACCACTTTCCTGAAGAAAAAACGCTGAAAGATAAGAATTAACATACAGTCTATTGGGCTCGATAACCTCTGCTGATTGTGCGCGCAGTATGCCTCTGCCACCAAACATC
>QQUM01000439.1 GCA_008501545.1 Calditrichota bacterium | reverse complement strand
CCTTGTTGCAGGAAGTAAAAAACAAAGTTGATCAGATTAATTCCTTTCCGGTTGGCATGGAAAAAATCAATGTTTACAAACTAGAGATGATTGATTTTGTTGTGGCATTTGCTATTAGCGGCGATGTGGATTTAACCATACTCAAAAAAACTGCCCGCCGGATTGAACGTGATTTGCTGAATATGGAAGAGGTTTCAAAAGTCAGTCTTGGTGGATTTCCTGAGGAAGAAATAGAAGTCAGTTTTCGGGAAACGGATTTACGGGCTTTTAATCTGACTTTTAATGAAGTGTCCAATGCCATTGCAAGCGCCAACATTAAAATTACCGGCGGCAAAATCAAAGGCAAAGAGGAAGAATTTCAGATACGGGCGGACAACAAAGGTTATTATGCAAAAGATTTGGAAAACCTGGTTATCAAATCAACCTCCAAAGGGTTTGTTGTCAGGTTGAAAGATGTCGCTAATGTAAATGACCGGTGGTCGGAAGATCCTAATCGCGACTATTTTAATGGCAAACCTGCAGTGATTGTTGATGTTTCCAAAACCAATGAAGAGGATATGTTCGAGATTGCTGACGTGGTTAAAGAATACATCAACAACTTTAATGAGTCAAATGAAAATGTAAAGATTGATATTCTTCGTGACGGTTCTGCTATAGTCAAGGAACGTATCGATATTTTAAGCAGCAATGCGATGATTGGTATTGTACTTGTTTTGTTGTTTCTCGGTCTTTCACTCAATGCACGCATGTCTTTTTGGGTAGCGGTGTCCATCCCTATCTCTTTTGCCGGAATGTTTATGCTTGGTGTTATGAGCGGTTTAACAATCAATGTTATGTCACTGATGGCAATGATTCTGGTGATTGGAATCCTGGTTGATGATGGGATCGTTATTGCGGAGAATATTTATCAGCACCACGAAAGGGGAGAAAGCCCAATTCAAGCTGCCATAAATGGAACTATTGAAGTGCTGCCCTCAGTAACTGCCGCTATTCTTACAACAATAGTTATCTTCATGACTTTTTTCTTTCTCGAAGGCGATCTGGGGGACCGGGCCGGGGACATTGCATTTGTAGTAATAGCCACGCTGATTATGTCGCTTGTAGAAGCTGTTTTTATTCTTCCTGCTCATATAGCACATTCAAAGGCTTTGAAACAGGACGCGGGCAAACACGGCTGGTTTGAAAGCAAATCTGAAGCAGCGCTGCACTGGATTCGAGACAAGCTATACGCTCCAGCGTTAAAATTCTCTATTGATCATACAATGGTTTCAATAGCTATTCCGGCTGCCCTGTTTATTATCACTCTTGGTGCCATAAATGGCAGTATCATAAAAACGACTTTTTTCCCAAATATCGAGTCAAACAATATTACTGTATCCCTGGAGATGCCAGCCGGAACTCCGGCTAATGTCACCGACAGTATTCTGACTGAAATGGAAATTTCCACATGGAAAGTCAATGAAGATTACAGGCGTGATTTTCCAGACGAGCCGGATTTGGTAACCAATATTTCCCGAAAAGTCGGCACAATGACACATCAGGGGAAATTGCGTGTGATTCTAGTAGAAAGTCGGTATCGTAAATTGAACAGCCAGCAAATAACCAGCCTGATTCGCAAGAACATTGGAAAAATCGACGGCGCTGAAAATTTGCAGGTAGGCGGCGGAACCCGCTGGGGGATGCCGGTTTCTATCGCATTGAAAAGTGATAATATTGACCAATTGCGGCAGGCAAAGGATGCGCTGCGTTCTGAATTGACGCAGGTCAAAAAATTGAAGGACGTAATCACCAATGATCCCCCCGGGCTGCAAGAAGTAAAAATCACCTTAAAAGAAAAAGCCTACGCCCTGGGTTTAACCTACTCACAAGTCATGGATTATGTGCGCAGTGGATTCTACGGAGAAGAAGCCCAGCGCATTTTAAGAGGCATCGATGAAGTGCGTATATGGGTTCGGTACGAAGAACAAGCGCGTTCATCAATTGATCAATTGGAAAATATGCGAATTCGCCTGACTGGTGGTCGTGAAATTCCATTAAAAGAAATTGCCAACATTTCCATCGAGCGCGGGGTAATGGCTTTGTATCATATCGACGGACAACGTGTGGTAAGAGTAGAAGCGGATTTGACGAGTTCCAAAGAATCTGTTCCCGACATTCTTGCAGATATTCAGAGCTCCATTATGCCGGCTTTGTTAAAAAAATACCCCGATGTAGATTTTGATTTTGAAGGGCAAAATCGTCAAAACAAAAAAATGATGGATTCATTCGCTCTGGTTGTTCCACCCATTCTGATTTTGATGTTTATCATTGTCGTCTTTACTTTCAGATCGTTTATGCAGTCTTTTGCTGTCTATCTAATGATACCGTTTACATTTGTTGGCGTTGCCTGGGGCCATTTCGTGCAAGGATATATTATCAGCATGTTGTCCATTTTCGGAATGATAGCCCTTATAGGTATTGTGGTCAATGACTCCCTGGTTTTGGTAAACACAATGAACCGTTTATTGAAAACCGGAATGAAATTTAAAGAAGCGTTGTACGAAGCCGGATTAAGTCGATTTCGACCCGTGCTCTTGACATCACTTACCACCATCGCCGGTCTGGGCCCATTGATTTTCGAAACGAGTCATCAGGCGCAGTTTTTATCACCTATGGCGATTTCTGTGGCTTATGGCTTGCTGTATGGAACGTTTTTGACTCTCTTAATGCTGCCATCCATTCTGGTGTTTTTTAATAATCTGAAGGTGTTTATTTATCGAATTCTCGGCAAAGAAAATATCACAGCAGAAACAGTTGAGCCTGCGGTAAGAGAAGAGTTTTTTGCACAGAGTTATTGAAGCGGTGTTAAAAATCGAATGAAATAATGAAATCATTAAAGTCATCAACAGATAAAAAATAGAACACAAATTGAACGGATTTTATGGATTAGAATGGATTATACTTAAAGAAAATCCGACCTGACCGTTCCATCCGTCAAATCCGTGTTCTATAAAAAGGAAAAATCATGAAGCAAAATAAAATATTATTATCAGCGCTTGCATTGATGATATCCATCAGCCACGTGTCGTTGGCGCAAGAATTACTGACTCTGGAAAACGCGATTGCCATAACATTGAAAGAAAACCATAGCGTGCAGGTTGCGAGGAATAATTCAGAGATCAGTGAAAACAATGCTCATTTGGGTGGAGCCGGATTATTGCCCCGGATTGATATAATTTCCAGCGCTAATTATTCTGATAACGAAGTGCAAACGGGTTTCGGCGCTGCCACTGATTCGTATACGACAACGACGGCTGCAATCCAGGCATCCTATAATTTATTTGACGGATTTGGCTCTGTTTATCGCTACAAAAAATTAAACAGCCTCAACGAATCCGGCCAGTTAAGAGCCCGCAACCAAATTGAACTGTCCATAGTTGAAGTGAGCGATGTGTACTTTGCAGTTGCGGAAGCATCGGAAAATTTAAAACTGAATTCTGAATCTCTCGAAATTTCACGCCAAAGGTTGGAACGCGCGCAAAACCGTTCACAATACGGGCAGACGAATACCATCGAATTGTTAAGCGCTGAAGTTGATTTTAATACAGATAGTGTCAGTTATGTAAATGCACAATTGGCTTTGGATCAAGCTAAAAGAGAATTGAATGTTTTGCTCAACCGCGATGTGAATACGGATTTTCAGGTAAATTTTGAGGTGGAATTTGCCCAAAATCTTAACCTGGCCAATTTACAGGTCAACGCCGCAAAAAACAACGCGGCTTATCTCTTAACGACAAAAAATACTCAGCAATCAGAATTTGATCTTAAAATTGCCAATTCAGCTTATTTGCCCCAATTGGATTTTCAAACATCGTATGGTTACAATCAAACGAAGGATCAGTGGGGCATGACTTTGAATGATCCTAACAGAAATTTTACAGTCGGATTGAATTTGAGTTTTAATCTGTTTAATGGATTTCAAAACAGTGTAAACAAACAAAATGCGCATATTCAATTAAAGAATGAGCGCATTTTACAGGACGAAGCTTTACTCAATTTACAATCTAATGTGGCCAACAAATACCAGGCCTATCAAAACAGTCTCTTTGTATTAAACGTTCAGCAGAAAAACCTGGAGCCTGCACAGCTCAATTTTAATCGCACAAAAGAGCTGTACGAATTGGGCCAGGTAACCACCACCCAATTTCGTGAAGCGCAACTCAACCTGATTCTGGCGAAAAACAATATTTTATCCGCCAAATACAATGCAAAAATCAATGAGATTCAGTTGCTCAGATTAAGCGGGGAGTTAGTCACTACAAATGAAATCTGATATACGAATATATAAAATACAAAGCTCAATCACTCTTCACCACAGGTTGCGGGCCATGACCGGTTGGCTTTTCTTTTTCCAACGACATAAACCATTTATCAAATTCGAAGCCATCCTCACGCATAGAAAATTGAACAGAATACAATTAAAACTACTTTTTTCATTTGGTCTTCGTATAAATCCGAATTAACCTACAAGTCTTTGATTTGTTGATTAATCATGGTAAAATTTTGAATTTGATTGTTGCCCCCGGAATTGTCATGAAATATATGCAAGTATTGACAAATATTCAATTTTCATTCAAACCGAATCCCCACCCCCAAAAAATTCAATGCCCCAAACACGCCATACCCTCCTTCAACCGTACTAAAGCTACTCTGATATGTCTGCGGCTTAATGCTGAGATTGGCTGTCATGTATTCCGACAAGTTGCGGTCGTAGGCATAAACCAGCAGCAGGCCCTCGGTTGCTGTATTTTCCGGTAATGAAAAAGAAACAGACAGATCCCCCGAAACAGGCGCCAATACCCGGTGTGTGTACTGTTGTTCGGGAGTGAATATGTGGATGTCGTACATCGCAGCCAATGAATCATGTTGAATAATAAACTCACAACGTTTTTGAGGCATTGTGCTTACATCAGTGAGGAGTGAGGGAACGTGTGGTACAGTGGTTTGGCCGGTGAGTTGCGGATAGCCGGATTTCTGGCAAACGAGGCGATAGGTGGCTCCCGCCAGCGCCTGGAAATTTGTTGTTGGGCGGTAGGCCGGTTGGTTAGCGGAATCACCTTCAGAATAGTGAAAATATAAACTGTCCGTCAGTTGGTTGCTTTCTGATTTGTACAGAACAACTTCTGCATCTGAAATTGAGGTCGAATCCCAGGTGGAATTAAACGGATGGGTCGTTTCAATAAACACAAAGGAGTCTGCTTTATTATCATTTTGGTTTGGGCGTAGAACGCCAAAGATATTCATTTTATTCGCTTCGCTATTCTCGTCAAAATAGTCTGGTTGCGGCCCGGTGGAAGTGATTGGGTTTTCGCAGGAAAAAAGCGCAGCGAACACTGTTACGGTTAAAACAAACCTGTATCTCATAGTTTTTTCTCTTTGTTCTTAATAGAACACGGATTTGACGGATCAAGCGGATCAGAACGGATTTTCTTTCATAAAAATCCGTTTCAAT
>QQUM01000738.1 GCA_008501545.1 Calditrichota bacterium | reverse complement strand
TGTTAATGTAATTTCACCACTCCATTCGCCATTGACAAATGGGCCAACCGTCGTTGGTAACGCCGTTTAATCCCCGGTCGATGCTGTAAGCACAACGGACCCGTTGAATCCGGCAACGATGGTATTCGTGTTCGTTTCTGCACGAATCGTCACACTCATTGGCTCACCAGCGACAACCGGCCCTGAAATCTGTGAAATAGAAAAATGATCGAGAGTCGATGGCAGAACGGAAATCGTCGGCGACTGGCCATTAGCAATACCCGGTATATTCAGTGATCCTGCCGAGATCGTCTGGCCGCCTTCTGTGTTTAAAGTAATACTTAAATTACGTGTGCCATTGAAAAATGTCGTTGCTTCCGGCACCGATGCCAGTGGATCTGTCGATGACACGGCAAACGAATCATTGAGTGTCGTAACAACATTCCACCAATTATCAACGGCGTTCACCGTGATAGCAAAAGGTACACCGCCATTTTGGGCTTCCGGTGTGCCGGTATATCCCGGCACTAATCCCGGATCCGCAATAAGGCCGGGTACAAGCACTTGCAGACGGGCATAGGCGCCTGCGTTTACAACAAATTGATTGCTCGTACCCACATGCGGTGGATTGGCTGCATCCGCAACGGAAAGTGCATTCGTTCCCGATTTGGTGACGGTAACATTGCCGTTCCACTGCCCGTTGTTAAAATTCAGTTGCGTCGGCGAGACCGTGCCTTCGCCCAGGCTTGAATGCAGGTTGACGATTCCGGAAAATGCATCGACTGGATTCCCGTTCACATCCGTTGCAACGATCGATACCTGAAATGGCGCGCCCGCTGTCACCGGGCCGCTTATGGGATTAAATTCAAAGTGGTCAAAATTACCTGGATTCACTCGAATAGTCGAACTGGTATTCGGCGCAACACTGCCATTGGTTTGATCCGATGATGATATGGTTTGCAATCCGGTCCCGTGCAGGGTCACAATAAATTGTCGCGTCCCTGAGTTCAGAGAAGCATCAGGGGGCAATGTCGCCGTTAAATCACTGGAACTCAAGTGAACAACATCGTTGATGTTCGGCACGACATTCCACCAGGCGTCGACGGCATTCACACGCACCTGTATGGAACTGCCGGAAAGAATTTCTCCCGGATCACCCGTTTTACCAGGCGCAATTCCGGGTGTTGCGGATTCACCGGGAAGCAAAACCTGCAGCTGGTGCACTTGCCCCGCCTGAACATCAAACTGATTGCTTTCGCCTGTGTGCGGCGGACTTGTCCGATCCTGAGCCGACATTGTGACCAGGGAGGCGGCCTGGGTCAATGTCACATCGCCGGACCACCAGCCGTTTGTCATGTTAATTTCCGTCGGTGTCAGGGTGCCATTTCCTGTAGAAACACTTAAATCCAGCGTCCCGGTGAAATCACTGACGATTGATCCCAGTTCATTCACTGCTGTAATGATAACCGGAAATGCTTCCCCGGCAGTTCGCGGAGAGGAAATATTATTAAAGGCAAAATGATCCAATCCCTGGCTGACAACTGTAATTGGTGAACTGACGCCCGGATCTTTGCCGGGATCACTCTGATCACTTGCCGTAATTGTATGCGTACCCGCTGTCAACAAGCGCACGGCCATCGTTGTTTTGCCATTCGTGAGTGAACCATAAGGTCCAAGCACAGCAGCCGGATCTGTTGATGTTAAAAATGTTGTGTGGTTAATTCCCGAAATCTGATTCCAGTATTGATCAGTCGCATAAATACTTATCTGAAATGGATGATCACCCTGCTGATTTGAAGGTGAACCCGATTTACCGGTTTCGCTACCGGGCAGATATGTTTCACCGGGAACAACGACATGGAGCCGGTCAAAGTTATCGGGGCTTGCACAAAAATGATTGCTTTCACCCGTATGCGGTGTCGGTGCCTGATCACTGGCTTCTACCCAGACGTCGCCGGTAACACCCCAGCTTGCAGATTTTTCTCCAGCTCGGTAGACGCGCAGGGTCCCTTCCCATTCGCCATCGATTAGCTGGACCGATGACGGTGAAATACGCCCGATACCATAATCGGTTTGCTGGGTAAGATAGACAGTGCCGTTGTAGTTATTGACCAGATTACCGTCACCATCCCTTGCTGTGATGCGGACATTGCGCAAACTGCGCCCGACGCGTACCTGTCCGGGGATCAGCCACCACGGATCACCAATATCACTGATACGAAAAGATGAGAGATTCACAACAGCAAAATTCGGGCTGTGCCCGCTCAGGACCGAGGGTGTTGTATCATCGGCAATTGTCAAAGAGTGGTTTCCGGACGAGTTCATCGTGAAACTCAATGTTGCCGTTCCGTTGACCAAATGCACCGGCAGGGGAAGATTGGCAAATGGGTCCGAAGCAGATGCCGAGACCTGATCGGTACTTGAAATGACATTCCAGTTGTTATCGACTGCGTTGACGATGACATCAAAAGGAACCCCTGTCGTTTGGCTTATGGGTGAACCTGTATATCCGTTTGGTGTACCGGGTGCTGCGCTCATTCCAGGGAGCAGAACTTGTAATTTAACAGGAGTCTGTGCAAAAACACCTGCTGATAGCAGCATCAGCAAGCATAGGGTTATGCAACTTATCCTTGTAAATTTCCGCCGGTGTCTCTCCATGTTCATGCACCTGTCTCCTTTATCTCTTGCTATTTCAGTAACCACAAATTATGGTTTGATGGATGATTTCTCGTGTGTGGAAATTTGTTTGATCCTGTTGGAATCCGCTCCTTGTGGGGTATCGAATGAGGACTGAATCTCTTTTAAAATCCCATAAGAGTCTTCCAGACTCTGGAGCATCAAATTCACTTCAGTTGCAAATTCATGCAGGCAATCATTGGTGCGCATTTTAACGCGGGCATTATAATTCCCATGCCGGGCCTGATTTAAAACGCGCTGCACTTGCACAAGCGGGCCGGCAATACGATGGGTCAGCTTAATCGACAGCCAGAAGTTCATCATCGAGAACAAAAGTATGACCGCGATGAAAACTGCAAATCGCAGGTAAATAGCCATATCACGTTCCAATCCCTCCGTTATTCTTGAGGTTAAAACCACAGTAATGCCAAAAATAATCAACTCAACCACAACCGTGGCCGTCCACTGCAAAGAAATCGGATACTGGATTTTAGGAAAGACGTAATAAATCTTACGCATAGCGAAACCTTTATTCTAATTGCATTTTTCCACACAAACCGCAAAGGCAATGCCAGGTAAATCCGGGACAATGTATCGAATTCTTAACCTGTTGTTTTTGTGGTACTCATTTTTTTTCTACTGGTTTTTACAATATATCGGCTGGTTTATATAAACATCACAACATTTTAAAAGTAGTTTATATAACGCAATGTGGGGCAAATGGACCGGTGTTTGAAAACTGGGGAAATATGGTGGGATTCAGGTTATGAGATTTGGGTGTTGGGTGTTGGGTGTTGGGTGTTGGGTGTTGGGTGTTGGGTGTTGGGTGTTGGGTGTTGGGTGTTGGGTGTTGGGTGTAGGTTTTAGGCTGTAACTATAGGTTCACAGCATAGGATACCTATAACCAACAGTCTATAGCCTACAGCCTATCACCTATCGCCTTCTTCAAAACTACACCTATCAAAGTCACACCCCTCTCCAGATTTTCACGGATGCTGTAAAATTACATCTGGCGAACCTGGTGCATAAAGGTATTGTATTCAAGGTTCTTTAAATGCCGGTTCAAATACCAGAACGCTGCGGAGAGCGTAATCAAATTGGCGAAAACGTAGCCGTAGCCATAAAAAGAAATTCCCAATTCCAACGTAAGCAGCGAAAGAACAGCATTGGTGAAGACAAAAAGTCCGCTCACAACCAGCAAATCCTTGCGGATATCGAAATACATCATGAAGATCAACAGGGTTAATGCAAGCATCTGAAGAAACAGGGCTACGAGCGCTTTTTCAAATATGATGATGCTGAGGTGAGACATATGAAAAGTTGTGAGTATCTCATCCGAATAAAACAAACAGAGCAGTGTAACAAGGCCCTGCACTTTAAAAAGTCCCACCAGGCTCTCCCTGACGGAACTGGCAATTGCCGTTTTCTTTTCTTCGATGGAAGAAAGAGGTTCTTTTGTGAGTATCGCCTGAAAAAAGGAACGAAAGTAATTGTAGAAGCTCGTTTCAACCTTAACCAGAAAATAGGTGTATGATGGAATGATCGTCATGTAGGCCAGGTACATCGCATTATCATACAAACTCGAGGCGAACAGGAAGGAATCGATTCGCTCACCGGCATTGCTGTACCAGAAAATTATTTTATCAATCCAAATACCCAGGTTGTAAAATAATCCGATAAAAATCAGGGCTGGCAGCTTTTTTATAAAAACGAGCACAGCCATCGTCGGTCGAAGCGGGCTGTTAAATTCACTCACAACACGCCACAGCAGCACCAGAAAGATTGTAAATTGTCCGAGCGCATAACCGTGCAGCAAACCGGACAAACCGAAATACCTCGCAAGCACATAACCCAGTACAAAACTGATAAGCACACCAATGAAAAACGCCCAGACGATGGATGTGAAATTTTTTACCGCACTCAGAAAAACCATCAGTTGCCAGATACTGCCAACGATGATAAACAATCCAAATGCCGTGAACCGGTAAAAAAAATCGGCATTCAGCCAGAATAGAAATGGCAGACCGAAAACCGCCTGAATAATGAGCGTAAAAACCAGTGCAGTGCTCAAAGTCGGTGCAATTCCCAAATAATCCTTTTCATAGATCAAATCGGAAAGATAACGGCTGAGTACCAACTGCGTCGTACCGGTAGCAATGAGCGAAAAGGCAAAAATATAGACAACAGTTACACTAAATATATTGAACTCCTCCGGCTCCATGTAAGCTTTGGAAAGAAAACCGAGTAAAGCCAGACAAATTATCGAAAAAAATATTGGCCCGCTGGCGATAGTACCGGAATACACCACGGCTCTTAGATTATCGATGAATGTATCCGGTTTAAAAAGTTTGCGAAGGTGAAATCCTATTCCTGCCATGCTGATTTTTCCAATAATTTTATTTACATATAGAGTGTATCAAGATTAAAAATGTGAAAAAGACATGGTTTAGGGTTGTAGCTTTTTAAGGCTGTAGACCGTAGGCTGTAGGAAAAGATTAAAGAATCCTTCGTATACTACAGCCTAAACACCTACAGCCTACTGCCTGCACCAGAAGATTCCGGTATTCTGCTGAGAAACGCAGAAACCGGAATGACGTGCTGAACAACTCCCGATTTTAATTGTGACAGCGTACGCCTAAACCACGACGGTTTCCCGGATATATTTCGTGTATAGCTCCCGGTACCGCTGTTCCAGTTTCTCGTTGCTGTAATATCTGGCAACCCGTCTATGCCCACTTTCTCCCATTTTACGCCGCAATGTCGGTGACTCATAGAGTTGGATAATGGCATTGGCTATTTCTTTCGTGCTCGTCACGCCGGCCAGAAGACCGCTTTCGCCAAGCGCTTTATCGCCTTCGCTTGCTCCCTGC
>QQUM01000151.1 GCA_008501545.1 Calditrichota bacterium | reverse complement strand
TTTCGCAGATTCTGGATTTTGCCGGATATATTAAACCCGATGGAACTACACCTGATGCCACTCCACCCGTTCAACCAGAATCAGTGATAATTGCTCTTAAAGTCATTGTAGCCGGCTTACCCATCGTACTGTTGGTGTTCGTTTATATCTTCGCCAGAAAATATCCACTCGATAAAAAAATGCACACAAAGCTTAACAGTTACCTGGAATGGAAAAGAGGAAACGCGGACAACAATCCATTGGGTGAGCAGGAATTAAAGGAATTAAAAAAATCGCTTATTTAGGTTTATTTCTCAACAAATTCAACATCAGTAAGCTTTACAACCACTGGATTTGGCCAGATTTTATTATTGTATAATCTATGCGCCCTGCTCACTGAAACTTCTAATATATTTTTCTGTTGAATAAACCTGGTTTCAGGATTATTGGCGGGCCAGTATTCGACCACTAAATCATTTTGTCCAAGTGTGGAAACGGTCGTTTTCTCTGTCGCTCTGATGCTTTCCATTAATAAACTTCTTCTCATACCTTTAAACCAGTCCTTTTGTCCCGTATAAAATGCATAGACTGCATTTTCTTTTTGGTACTGTGTAAACCAAATCTTACCCTCATTTATTTTGTAAGGAACCAGACGGACATTTTTAATGGCTTCCTCATTCACAAACATCCACAACCCGACCTCACGCAAGCGCTCCTCTTGCTCAATGGGGATTTCGCCATTGGGTTTCGGTCCGACATTCAAAAGAAAATTCCCACCTTTGGCTCTTATCTCAATCAATTTTTCAATGATTTCAGTACCGCTTTTATAATTCTCATTGGTGGGTTTATACTGCCACTGGGTACCCATTGTCATACACGTTTCCCACGGACCGGGCATAGGCCCGTCAGGAATCTTCTGCTCCGGTGTGGCCATTTCGCCTCTGGTGACGATGATTTTTGGATCAAGCGAATGCACATATTGTACAATCGGGCCTTTCTTGAATGAATCAAAAAAGAAAATGTCGATCGGACTGTATTTTTCAACGAGTTCAGCAACCTGTTTTTTATCGTATTCGAGTAGTTCTTTGTTTTCTGTTATCTGGCTCATGGCCCGTTTGCGGGAAATCAATGTGCCCCGTTTATATAAAAAGTGAAAATCTTCCGGTGAAAAATAAAAACCTGTTTTTAGCCCGTATTTTCTTAACGATTTGACTAACATGCCGGTGATATCTTTGCCGTATGGTGTATTCATGATGTTAAAGTCTGTTGTTTTGGTGTCCCACATACAAAAACCATTATGGTGCTTCGTGGTAAAAACAACGTACTCGGCGCCGGCAACTTTGAACAACCTGGCCCACTCGTCGGGATCGAATTTATCCGGATAAAAAGTCTTGGGAAGTTCATTGATGTACTTGTCCAAATACTTTTCCGATGCGCCCACCATGGAATGGCTGATTACGCTGCCCAACTGCGAATCCATACTCCAGTGGATAAATATTCCAAATCCCATATCCATAAATTCTTCAACAAGTTCAGGATTGTTTTTCTGTTGACTATAAACCGGAGTGAAAATCATCAGGAACAAAATTATTAGTTTGATCATTTTATACCTCATCATCTCATTGTTAAATTGATCTCAAATAAAAAATCCCCAATGAAAACACAGAAAACAGTTCAATCATTGGGGATTTGATTTTCAAAGCTCTTGAGAAAAAATTAAACTTTCAATTCCCAACCCGGTTCGTATTCGCGAGACCACATTTTTTCTGCTTCAGAATCTTTTTGGATATGTCCATTTTCAGGATTCAAATAAAGTTGACGGCCTAATTTCCATGCGACATTGGATAACTGAAGAATTGCAACTGATATGTGCCCTTCGTCAATTGGAGAATTAAGTTTTTCACCTTCACGAATACCATTGGTAAAGTTCTTGAAGTGATCTATGGTAAGCTTATCGATTCCCACTAAATCCGTCGTAGCTGTTTGACCGTTTTCTTTGGCTAATTTCTTTTCATCGTATTCTTCGATGATTTTGCCATCAACATCAAATACAATGTAACTGCTGCGGTCAATCAGCACGGAGCCTTTTGTTCCATAAATAATAGAGCCTCTACCGCGATTATAAAATGTTGTCGCATTACAGCTTTTGCCTTCCCAGGTAACCATTTTATCATCTTCATATTCAAAGCTGGTATGCAGAGTATCATAAAATTCCCAGTCATCGTAAAAATGATATCTGCCACCATTAGAGGTAACTTTATTAGGGAAACCAACACCTAATGCCCAGCGGCATACATCTACTTCGTGCGTACCGTTGTTTAATGTTTCACCGGTTCCCCAGTTCCAAAACCAATGCCAGTTATACGGATGAAAATTATCTTTATATTCCACGCGCGGCGCTGGTCCCTGCCACAATTCCCAATCGAGATATTCCGGAACAGGCACTACTTTTCCAATACCTATTGATTTTCTGTTATTGCTGTACCAGGCTTTCCCATAATATGGTTTCCCAATAAAACCATTTCTTATTTTATTGATCATTTTGATTGTATGCCCGGAAGATCTTTGTTGATTTCCCATTTGAACCAGTTTACCGTATTTCTTTTGGGCTTCAACGAGAAGCTCACCTTCTCTGGGATTATGGCTACATGGTTTTTCTACATAAATATGTTTACCATTTTGAAGACCCATTATAGACATCGGAGCGTGCCAATGTTCCGGTGTTGCAATGGTAATGGCATCAATATCTTTGTCTTCAACCAGCTTTCTGAAATCTTTTATTGCTTTTGGAGTATTACCAAGTTGTTTTTTAACATCAGCAGAGAATTTTTGCTCATAGCGCATATCAACATCACAGATGTGTGTTAATGCTGCATTTTTACAATTGGCTATTCCTTCCAAATGCGCATAAGCTCTGCTTCGCAAACCAGCAACGGCAAAATTGATCCTGTCGTTGGCTCCAAGAATATTTGAGTAACTTTTCGCACTTAATGAAGACGCGCCCAGAACCAACCCACCGCCAACGATTGAGGTGTTTTTCAGAAATTTTCTTCTACTCATCTTCTTTGTCATAATTAATCCACCTCTTTTATTTTAATGTTTTTAAAATGAACTTCATCACCATGATCCTGCAGAAGTATGTGTCCTTCTTCAAACTCACCAAAATTCGGCCAAACTTTGTATTTGCTGTATGCCACTAACGCTTTCCACATTTGTGTGCCGCGGTTGTATTCGACTACTTTTATACCGTTGAGATAGTGTTCAACATGATCGCCGTTCACGACAACCCGCGCCCTGTTCCATTGGTATTTGTTTTCCCGTTTCGGGATTTTTTCGTTGGGGGCGTATATTTGTGCGTTTGCAGGAATCAAATCGTACAAAGATGCTAGCGTGCGGTTTCCTTTTACTCCTTTTTTAGCATCCGGATGCAGCCTGTCATCCAATATCTGAAACTCGCAGCCGATAGCCGAGCCTTCACCTTTATTCAGGCCGGTGTTCACGAAATATTTAATACCACTATTTGCGCCCTTTGTTATTTTGAAATCAACATCCAGAACAAAATTCTTGAATTTCTCTGTTGTTACAATATCGCCGCCATTGCGCGCTTCACCGCCGCCGCTGCTTAATACAGTCAGCACACCGTCCTTTATCTGCCAGCCACGCTCAGGGAAATTATCCAGTTTAGCACCACGCCAGCCATTGGCAGTTTTGCCATCCCAGAGCAGTTTCCAACCGTCAGCCATTTCTCGTGGGGTTAATGTATTGTGCAGATAACTGATTTGTGGTACATCTTTGTCGATTGGCGTTTTTTCTACCCCAAGGTTTTTAGTGTTAATGCGGATATTTCTGAACTTAACCTGTTTTCCTTCAAGTTCTTTGCTTTTGATACTATGAACCTGTAAAGCAATAATTCCCTTCGATGTCAGATCATCAACAAGGTCGGCTGTCTGGACGCCATTGAGCCAGACACGAATACTGCTTCCTATGGCCTCAATCCGAAACTTATTCCAGTCGTTATGCTTAAATGCTTTCTTTGCCCGTGGATTGCATTCGAGGTTATAAAGCCAGCCTCGTCGGCCTTCATCATAAATTCCGCCGCTCCAGCTTCTTTTCGACGGATCAGCTTCAATCTGATAGCCATGAACTCTGCCCTTGTGAAAATCCGGGACGCTGTTACTTCGTATCTGAACACCCGAATTTAATGCATCATCCATCATTATTTCATACTCAAGAACAAAATCGCTATAAGCTTTCCTGGTTGCCAGAAAAGTATTGGGAGTTCCAAGCTTACTTACGCCGACAATGATACCGTCTTCGACCTTGAACTCTGCCGTTCCATCCAGTTTTTCCCAGCCTGAGAGAGTTTTGCCGTCAAATAATTTCGTCCAGTTTTCTGTACTGCCTGCATAAGTCAGATTGCAAGCCATGAGCAAACCAATGAGCATAATTTTCATCTTCATATTTCATCCTGTTTTTGGAGTATATTTTTTTGTCAAATGGAAATCAAATATCGACTTCAGGACATTTTTATGCTGGTTTTTGTATACAAATTATTGGTCTGTACGTGCAGAGATGATTAGATTTGCACTATTAGCGTGGGCAGGCCTTTTTATTTGCCGCATGAAGTAGACAAAAAACAAGTCATTACTTTGACTGATTTGAATTTTCATCTTTGTACGATTTTGGGGATACGCCGAATTGTTTTTTGAACAATTTGCTAAAATGGGATGGATCTTTAAAACCAACTTCATAACAGACCTGAGTAACTGACATTCCGGAACTCAAGAGTAACTGAGCGGCTCGTTTCAGTTTCACCACAAATATAAATTCCTGTACCGTATAATTTGTCAGGACTTTCAATTTGTTATAGAGTCCGACCCGGCTTACTCCCAATAAACGACTAAACTTTTCGATCCCAAATGTTGGATTATTAATATTCTCTTCAACAATTTTAATTGCGCGTTCAATAAATTTTTGATCGAGGGAGGTAATTTGCAGTTCTGAAGGTTCGATTTGCATTAACTTCCCAAATCGTTCTCTTAATCTTCTACGGGATTCAATGATATTATCTATTCTTAATCGCAATTCATTGATAAAGAAGGGCTTGGTCAAATAGTCGTCTGCCCCGGTTTCCAGGCCCTCGATTTTATGTTCCTGCGAAGAACGGGCGGTCAATAAAATAATGGCAATATGACTGGTTCGTTCATCAGTTTTTATTTTTTTACAGAATTCAATACCATCCATCTGCGGCATCATTATATCACTTATAATCAAATCCGGATTTATTTTTATAGCTTGCTCAATGCCTTGTGTGCCATCATTTGCCAGCGATACATGATAATCTTGTTCGAGTTCATTTTTAATATATTCACGCATATCGATGTCATCTTCGACAATCAGGATTTTACTTTTCTTTTTACCGTTCGTATTTTGAGTCTCGGTTTCTTGTGTTGATGTTTGGCTAGCCGCTTCTGTCTCTGAGTACTTATATTTTATATCGTCAGATTCTTCAATGACATCTTGTTTGAGTATTCCATCCAGAGTATGTTCATCGATT
>QQUM01000431.1 GCA_008501545.1 Calditrichota bacterium | reverse complement strand
AATCGACGGTGAATTATTGCTCGGGATGCCACGCCCCGGCCTTGCTCTTATCGAATGAGTCGGAGCATGAAGTCGCAACGGCCGGGGATGACCTTGTAGCGAAATCGAACATTGGTTGCAATGCCTGCCATGCGGTCAAACGGATAAATAACACAATTGGCAATGGGGATTATGTTTTGCAACGCCCCCGTTCTTATGAACATATGTCCTCGGATGTAGAATGGTATCGCAGATTGTTTGCTTTTAAACTGCATGTGGATCCGGATCCGCACAAGGAGTTCTTTCTTAAACCATTTATGACACGGCAGAATTCAGAATTTTGCTCCAGCTGCCATAAATTGAACAGTGCGATTCGACAAACCCAGCATTTATCTATCGGTGGCATGAACAACTATGATTCCTGGCAAAAGAGTGCCTTCGCTGGTGAACGCATCGATGCCTTTAAACATGTACGTGAGCATGATTGTGCCGATTGCCATATGCCGCGTATGCGAATGGATGATCCGGCAGCAAAAAGGGGCACCGTACATGATCATTCCTTTAAATATAACATTCTGAGTCAGGCCGGCGATGATGCCGATGATCCGATTGTCCAGAAATATAAGATAAATCCAATTCAGCTTGATGTAGTCGCTTTCCAGAATTTATCAAAGGATGGGGCACCCGCTCCTGTAAATTATTTTGACGAGGTAAAAGTTAACATCACACCGGGTAGCGCGGTTCGTATGGAAGTTTTGGTCCAGTCGACTGAAGTTGGCCATGATTTTCCGGGCCGGTACAGCGAATCCATGGAAACATGGTTGGAAATTTCTGTACGGGACCAACAGGACCGAATGGTGTTCCAGTCTGGCGCTATAGATGATTTTAACCGTATTGATGAGAAAGCACATCGATGGGGTACGGTTTATCGCGACCGAAAAGGCAATATTGTAACATGGCCACATGGATTCTCAGCCAGTGATATTTCTTACAACCACCGAATTCAACCCTTAACTTCCGAAATGGTACCGTACGAATTCAAAATTCCTGAAAATTGCGGAAGTGAATTGTACATTTCAGCTCAAATAAAACAACGTCGGCGCCAAACAAATGAGGCAGAACTGTTGACGCTGAAAGGGACGATCGCGACAGCAGTTAATGGAATGCACAGTGGACAATATGTGGACACGCATAAGATCATTGCAGAAACAGAGGTAAAAGTCTCACTTCCTGAACAAAGGCGTCTTAACCGTCAGGATGATATACCAAATTCAGGAGACAGATACGACATTTGGTTTAACTATGGTATTGCGCTTTATTTAAAAGGTGAGTGGGATGAGGCGGAGCGGGCCTTTTTGCAAGCTGCCAAGCTGAGAAGCACTGACGTGCACCTTTGGTTAAACCTTGCGAGAACCGCACTTGATAAAAACGATTTTGAATCGATGGAAATCTATCTCGAAAAATCACAATCTATTGATCCGGATCTCAATAAAATTACTTATTATCGTGCTTTGATGGCTGAAAAACAAGGCGATCTTGATAGCGCTGTCACTTTGTTGCGTGATATCCGCAAGGATTTCTATGCCGATCGTGTATTTCTGCTCAAACTTGCTGAAATTCAGATGAAACGCAATTATTATAAACGTGCAGGAAAGTGGTACAAGAAAATCCTTGAATTTGCGCCCGACGACCTGGATGCCCATCGTGGTTTGCGTGAAGTCTACAAAAATACAGGCAATGATGAGGGTTATCAAAATGAAGATAAACTCGTCCGGGCCCTGGAAAAAGCGCTTCTGCATGAATGATTCACAAGGGTGAGACTGACTCTGTCTTACCCTCGTTCATTAACCTGCCGAAAATCCCTTTCTTTTTATTTATAACGCGAAAAAATCACAGAAAATACGCTTGCGATTGACTTCATTTTTTTATTCTTTATGCGAATTAAGTTTTACAAATTTAAGTATTTGTAATATGAAGCTTTAGAAGTGTGTGTAATTCCAATTTCAACTCAAAATGATTCTCAATATTGCTTCTGAAATCCTGACATGTTTTTCCGTTTTGTCTCCAATACCGTGATTGCCAGCCGAAAGCATGTCGGAGATGCTAAATTTTTCAAAGTTGTCTAATCACCATCTGTTTATGATGGTGGGCAAGTTCATAGTACATGGAGAAAATTAACACATATGAGTGCAAAATTAATTCTTGAAGATGGAACAATACTATTTGGTCATGCCTTCGGTGCGTCGAAGTCCGCAATCGGTGAAGTGGTTTTCAATACTGGCATGGTTGGATATCCGGAAACGCTGACAGATCCTTCCTATACCGGCCAGATTCTGGTTCTTACCTATCCGCTTGTTGGAAATTATGGCGTCGCAGCGCGAACCCTGGTGGACAATATGCATGAATTTTTTGAGTCGGATAAAATTCATCTAAATGGGTTAGTCATATCGGAGCTTTCGCAGGAATTTAGTCATTGGAATGCGGATGTCAGTCTCGATGCCTGGTTACGCGAACAGAATATCCCTGGAATTTATGGACTCGATACACGTCTGCTCACGCGAAAACTGCGCGAGCGGGGTTCCATGTTGGGCAAACTCGTCATGCGGGAAGAATACATGGAGTTTTTCGATCCCAATAGCGAGAACCTTGTCGCAAGGGCAAGCCGGAAGGTTCCACAAAAATATGGAAAGGGTAAAAAACGTGTAATCGTCATCGACTGCGGTTGTAAAAATAATATTGTGCGTTCACTGGTTTCACGAGGAATTGAGACACATGTCGTGCCGTGGAATTGGCCTGTTGAGAAAGAAGAGTTTGATGGCGTACTTATCTCAAATGGGCCGGGGGATCCTGTTCAGGCAGAAAAGACTGTACTCACCGTACGCAAACTTTTTAAAATCGGAAAGCCAATCCTCGGTATCTGTATGGGCAACCAGATCTTATCACTCGCTGCAGGCGCCCGAACCTACAAGCTGAAATATGGTCATCGCAGCCAGAATCAACCGTGTATTCAAGTTGGCAGCAAACGCTGTTTTATCACGTCGCAGAATCACGGATATGCCGTAGATGAAAACACCTTGCCATCCGAGTGGTCGCCCTGGTTTTTTAATGCGAACGATGGGACAAATGAAGGTATTCGACATAAAGGGAAACCGTTTATGAGTGTGCAATTCCATCCGGAAGCCACGCCGGGGCCTGTCGACACAAATTTTATTTTTGATGACTTTGTGGCTATGTTATGAAGCTCCATCCGCGCGATTGATTTTTGCATTTTGTGTTTTTAGCCATCAACTTAAATTCATACGAATTTTTCATTGAATTCTGGATAAATTATGAAAAAAATACAGAAAGTCGTTATTCTCGGTAGCTCAGCACTTAAAATTGGTGAGGCCGGAGAATTTGATTATTCCGGTAGTCAGGCAATCAAAGCCCTGAAAGAAGAGGGCATTTTTACCGTTCTGATCAATCCCAACATTGCCACCATCCAAACTTCCGAACACCTGGCGGATAAAGTATACTTTTTGCCTGTCACAGCGTGGTTTGTGGAAAAGATAATCGAAAAGGAAAAGCCGGACGGTATTCTTTTAGGATTTGGTGGACAAACTGCGCTAAATTGTGGCGTCGAATTGGCCAATAAAAATGTCTTTGTAAAGCATGATATTAAAGTGTTGGGGACACAGGTATCGGTAATTGAAGAGACCGAAGACCGGCAGCTTTTTGCAAATAAACTGGCTGAAATCGACGTCAAAGTGCCGCGGAGCGTTGCGGTGGAAACTGTTGATGACGCTTTGAAGGTTGCTGAACAAATAGGTTATCCTGTCATGATTCGCATTGCTTATGCACTTGGCGGACTTGGTTCAGGATTGTGTGAAAATGGAGCCGAAGTGCGTGAGCTGGCTTCAAAAGCTTTCTCTTACACCAAACAAATACTCGTCGAAGAATACCTCCATGGCTGGAAAGAGGTCGAATATGAAGTCATGCGTGATAGCAATGATAATTGCATTACAGTTTGTAATATGGAAAACTTTGATCCCATGGGTATCCATACAGGCGAGAGTATTGTCGTTGCCCCGAGTCAAACATTGACCAACCATGAATACCACAAATTGCGTGAAATTGCCATTCGTGTCATCCGCCATTTGGGAATTGTTGGTGAGTGCAATATCCAATATGCCCTTGATGCAAAGTCAGATGATTATCGTGTGATCGAGGTGAATGCGCGGCTCTCACGCAGTTCGGCCCTGGCCTCAAAAGCGACGGGATATCCCCTGGCATTTATTGCAGCGAAGCTGGCGTTGGGCCATAGTTTGGTGGATTTAAAAAATGCCGTCACACAAACTACAATGGCCTGTTTCGAACCAGCGCTCGATTACATCGTTGTGAAGATTCCACGCTGGGATTTGAAAAAATTTCGCATGGTATCCAAACAAATCGGATCCAGTATGAAATCGGTCGGGGAAGTTATGGCTATCGGGCGAAGTTTTGAGGAGACGCTGCAGAAAGCGCTACGCATGCTGGAAATTGGCGTCGATGGCCTGATTGGAAATGAACATATCACATTTGGCGATCTCGAAGCTGAGCTAAAAAATCCCACAGACGAACGGGTATTTGCCATACCGGATGCCTTGCAACAGGGAATGACAGTGGATGAGATTCACGGACTCACGAATATCGATCGCTGGTTCCTTTATAAAATTGAAAATATGTTCCGCACCGGGGAAAAATTGCGTGTTTACGCAGGGGGTGTCTGCCCACGAAGTGCGCTCCTGGCTGCAAAAAAAGTAGGATTTTCAGATTTACAAATTGCCAGAATATTGCACATTGGTGCACGTGAAGTAGCGGCAATGCGTAAAAACTATGGCATCGCTCCTGTTGTTAAACAAATAGATACACTGGCCGCTGAATACCCGGCACGGACAAACTTTCTCTATCTCACGTACAATGGTGATGAGAACGACCTGAAAGACAGCAAGCTGAAAACAGTTATAGTCCTTGGATCCGGTGTGTACCGTATTGGTTCCTCCGTTGAATTCGACTGGTGCTGTGTCAATGCCGTTATGACGCTCAAAGCCATGGGATATCAAACGGTTATGATTAATTATAATCCGGAAACAGTCAGCACTGATTATGATGAATGTGACCGTCTCTATTTCGAAGAATTGACTTTTGAAACGGTTGCTGATATATACGAGAAAGAAGAACCTATTGGTATTCTGATAGCAATGGGTGGGCAAACCCCGAACAATCTGGCCTTGAAATTTCATGAAGCCGGTATGACAGTGCTCGGTACAAGCCCCTTGAAGATTGATCAGGCTGAAGATCGCCATAAATTCTCTTCCCTGCTTGATACACTCGGCGTTGATCAACCGGAATGGAGTGAACTGAGTTCGATAGATGAAGCGAAAGCTTTTGCCGCAAAAGTGGAATATCCTGTTCTGATCAGACCATCCTATGTGCTGAGTGGCTCAGCAATGGCTGTTGCCTCCAATGACCGTGAACTGGAAAAATTTCTCGGGAAAGCAGCAGATATCTCCAAGGCGCATCCGGTTGTTAGTAGTAAATTT
>QQUM01000118.1 GCA_008501545.1 Calditrichota bacterium | reverse complement strand
TTTTTTCCTCTTATATTTCTTTGTGAGTTTTGAATTGAACAGAATTTCAATCGGTTTTCTTCAAGGTGATTCCGTGAGTAAAGGTCAGAAAGGGGGCAGAATGTGTCGCTGTCATTGGGCGCGATTCGGCAAGCAACTTTGAAGCGTCGTCATTGACCCAATGGGAGTTTAAGATTTCAAAATAGGAGAAATAGTGCATGCCTTTCAGCTCCGCCGGATCGCCTTTCCAGTACGGGAACGTATCTGGTTTCCGGGTCCACCCGGCAATCCTTTCATATGCTTTTTTCAAGGTGCGACCACCGGGGGACTTGAAGTTATAAAGGTCCGCTCCATTGACTCTGAGAATCTCTGCAGCGATTGTTTGCGGCATGAGAGAGAAATGTGAATACCATATGCCGCGCTGTCCACCGGAACGGTTTACCTCATGAGGCAAATGGCCGTCCGCAGCAATTTGATGCTCGATAAAGTATTTCCATCTTCCTGCGCACTTCCCAAACAACACTTCATCTTTCAGGTATACCGCACAGGAGACAGCAAGCACCAATCCCCAATTACCCCAGTTATTCTTCCGGCTCATGGTGTTCATGGGGAGCGCCTCGTTCCGCAGAAACTCAGAAAACACCTTCTGCTGGTCCTTTGGCCAGATGGCGCTCTCATCCCTGAGTAGATCAGCCGCAAATATCAATGCAGGAAAGTGGTAACTGAAGGAAAGCATTGAATCGTCCTTGCGACTCATTGTTTCCATTTCCATAGCCCAGGCATTGATAATGCGTACCGCGGATCGAGCGTATTTCTCTTGCCCGGTTACACGATAGCAAAGTGCCATGGCGTATGCGGCATTTGCATCATCCCGCAATCCATTTTTCGCTTTCCGGTGGCCCTCGGCATCGTGGTAGTATCCGGGCACATACCACTGCTTAGGAACTGTGGGCGTACGATCAAGGTTCTGATCCGCATGCATGCGGCACACCTCGAATGCAGTATAGGCAGGACTTCGTTTTTCAGCGACCGCTTTTTTTAGAGCATTAATTAGAGAGTCAGAAATGAATACGGAGGAAAACAAGGGTTTCGTTGTTTCCATTACTTGCCCTGCGGCGTATGTAAATGGCGTAAGGCACAAGAGGAGCGTGCATAAGAATGGGAATCTGTTTGGAATCATCATGATGATCTTTCTCTTTTTGAAGCTAACGACAGTTTCAGCCACAGCGGGATTTCAGGGCACGTAACTTAACGACAAAATAAACCTTCGAAAAGGCACCGAATCAACCTAAAAAACCGCAGCCCCGCTGTCGGCTGGAAACAATGTTAGCTGGCTTAATAACAAATGATTAAATTCATAATAGCAATCAATCATTATTTTGAGATGCGGGCATTAATAATCATTAAACCTAATTCCATACCTGCGTCTCCCGGATCAGTCCAGGAGCCATCTGTGTCATAACGTTCAACAAGTACTAATTTTAACTCGGGCAAAACTATCACAATGTGAACACCCACACCTGTATGATAAAACCCTGAAGCACCGATCATTTGTGCAAAGCCAGAACCATCAGGAATAGTGTACCACATATAACCGTAACCAACTCCAGCGGTGCTGTCTAAAATTGAATATGTTGTCGTGCTTTCGTTTATCCAGTCTGTGGGAATTATTTGAGTACCTTTCCAGTTTCCATTCTTCTGGTAAAGCACACCGAATCGTGCCATATCCCTTGCGCTCATCCTGAAAGAATATGCAGGATGCATTGATAAGGAATCTTCGTACTGGTAGTAGCAATTGCTAACGCTAAAATCTTCCATCCCTATTGGATCTGCAATTCTTCTTTTGAATTCCTCAAATATTCTAGTTCCGGTTTCCTGTTCAAAAATGGTTCCCAACGCATTAAAATCCCAATTATTATAATAAAAAAAAGTACCCGGCGGATGACTTCCTCTTTCCGGTCGCAATTCTTTCATTTCTTGAGTTTCAGCAGCAGCTTCATGATACACACCTGATCGGGATTTCAATAAATCTCTCACTGTGGCTTGCTTCTCTTCGATTGTAAGACTTGGAGGAATATCGTCAATGCCTAATTCTGCTAAAGTGGCATCAAGACTTATGTTACCCTGCATAACATGAATTCCATATAATGCACTTAAAAATGGTTTTCTAATGGAGTGACACTTATAATTTTTTGTGATTTCACCCCAGTTAAAAAATACTTTTCCATCATAAAGAGCCATTACAGCAGCATAACCACTTTGTTCAGCAAATTGCTTAGCATCATTTAATTGTTGAGATGAATAGCCAACTTCCTCAGGAGTTACATATTCGAGTTGGTTATTATCTATCTCTGGTGAAGTAGTATCTTTCGAACAACTAATGAATATGGCAAAACTCAATAAACTAAGTATGAAAGTTGTACCCACCAGGTAATCGTAAAAAGGTATTCTTGTCTTGGTCATTTTTCCTACTCATGCGATTGAGCTGTTAAAGTTCTTTAAGTCTAGAATATCCATACTTGAATCTGATATTGATAACCAGTTAACTTCATGCTGTGGTGAGAGCGGTTGATCGCTTCAGAAAGTCAACGAATCTGCCAATCTTTGCCCCCCCAACAAAACCCGAAAACCAGCACGAGTGTAGCGAGTCACCACCAGCAAAATGTTAGCAAATAGTCTGCTCCAATTTAAATATTTGTTTCAGACTCTATAAATGCAATTTTTCTTTCAATACGATCTTTGATTTCTGTTTTGAAGATTTCAATCTCGTTTCCGTAACAATCTTGCTCTAACCACTTTTTTTGCCAAAAGGAATATTTCTGAGTAAGTGTATCAAAAGGAGTGTTCAAAGACCCGTCTTCTTTTTTTCCTTCACTTTCCTCGATAATCAGAATAATATGTTGTTGAGATTTTAGAGCATAGCCATATTCGATGAAACAATTTGGACTCTTGTATGAAAAATCGCATAATATCAATTTACTTTGTTCGATTGATTCCCACATATCGTCATGAATCGTGCCTTTAGGTTCGCTTTTTTCTTGAAATTTTAGATCGTAGCCGAGTTGATCTTCAACAATAGGTTTGTATACTAAATCAATAAGGCGATAAATTTCATCACGACATGCTGCTATCAAAAAAATTGTATTTCGGTATGGAGAAAGAATAAAATTATTTTCGACATGCAAATACCCTGAATGTTTTAGTCTGAGATATCCTTGATTAGGATAATCAACAAAGTCTTGATCTATAAGAACATTTATAGCATTTGTAAGCGCTTGGTCGTTAAAATGACACCGACGTTTTAGTTTTGCTAAGTCTTGATTGCCTTCTTGGACTTGAGCCGTATACAGTTCACGTAGCATCAGTTCACGAATGAATTTGTTCTCGCTCGCAGTGATTGCAGGGTTTCTGCGATAATTCAGAATTCTATTTTTTTCATTCTCAAATACGGACGAAATATATTTACTATTGGTGTGAAATGAAATTACTTCATTTTCCGGTAAATGATCTATTCTTTTTCCATAAAGAAAATCCAGTATAGTATTTTGTAGCAATGGCGAATGCTTTCCTGATGTCAATAGTTGCCGTCCCAGCAGCCAAGTTCTTGATATCTCAATTCTAAATATCTGCACTTGCTCTCCATCAGGCTGAAGAATATTGATCCGAAACTGTTCGCCATCAAAACCGACTTCAGTAATCGAAAACACTTCAATGTTGTACTTTTTATAAGAACGATCTCGGTATGGGAACTCAAATAATTTTTCCACGACTAACTTCCTGCTTGATCAAAGATGAAGTAATATTGGTATTTCTAACGCCGACTCCAGTGGCCGCGGCATCAACTCTATTTATAAAAAAGCAAAAAACTTCATTTTACCACCATCCCAAACCAGAATCGCCGCGCGCTGTGCCGCGGTCAACTGCGAGGAGATGTTAGCACAAGGATGACACCAAACCTTCCCGAAACCGAATTAAGAAAAATCCGAAAAAATACAATGGACTTCTGCTTGAATACAAAATTATGAATCACCGAGTACGTATCCACCTTTTGACAGCAAGGGCGGAATATCATGCCAGTACTCTATAGCTTGTTCAAGCCATTCAGCTAAGAGCTCGCCAACCTTTTCTGCATCTTCAGCCTTGGCATTATTATTAATTGGGCATGGTTTGGCAAGTTTGTTTCTCGAGTTGTCCAAATATGTTTCAAACCTACGTTTCATTCGTTCCTCAGCGAAACCAAATGCATCAAGCACATCTGCGAACTTCACAATTCTTGCTTCAGGTGTGCTCATGGAGTCATATTCCTCGACAATTTTGGTTAAATCATCTCCAACCAATTTCTTGAGAAATCCATGCTCAAGATCCTCAATCAATGTTGCATATTCAGGACGACTCGAAACATATTGTTTGAAACCTGTTGCCATGTCACCTGTGACGCTTTCAGCAAGATCGTGCAAAACAGCCATAGCGAGAACATGGTCCCAACGAATTGGTTTATTAAGAATAAGCTCACCTTTTTCTCGTTTCTCATCTAATCTCTTTGCTGTCAGGTAGCTTACTAAAGCCACAGAATATGAGTGTGCAGCAATGGAATCGGATTCACTACGTGTACATCCTTCCATTATCCAACCAATACGAGGTAGCTCTTTGAGAGGCAAGGCACGTTTATAGAGAGCAAGAATGCTTTTAAGTTCATTGTCAATCTGATTCTCAGTCATATGAATAATTCCTTATGAATCTGCTAACGTATATTATTATACGACAGTTTTCTGCCGGTTTATTGTACACTGGTTGTTGTATAATATTGATGCTGACATATATAATAAGTTATTAATAAACAACAAGCAAGCTGTAAAATATTTTGCATGTGCTCCGTATTATACGACAGTAGCGTTCTGTCGCATAATACTGTCGCGTAAACCGCCACAAGCGATCCATTGGCTGTGTATTCCATAACCAGCTCGCTGCACTGTATGCGTGTAAACTTTTTCGAACAATAACGACATTGCCCACAGGCATTATCACGTCAGTAAAAAGTTCAGGAGAAGTAATTTACGAGAAGCATTTCTTCAGAGAGATCAGATCAACCCAACGATTGAATAAACTCCTCTCCTTTTTCCATCAACGTATCATGATCCACAGCCGGTTTGAGATCCGCCACTATTTCAAGTGTCCGCTTTTTTAAAACAGCATCAGCTTTTGGGGCGCCTTGAGTTTGCCAGCTCTCCAGCGAAAAGCCCGGCCAGATGGCGCTGTTTTGTGCGTTCATTTCGTGGAATAGGCTAAGTGTCAAGTCTGAATCGAGAAAATTGCCGCCCGGCCCGATAGTCTCGATTTGTTCCAATGCAATGGATTCGTCATTCAACGGAAATCCCTGCGCAAAAAGCCGGGCCTGGCGAATGATTTCATCGGCATAGACAACCGTTGCCGGGGAAAACACCAGTGAATCGAAGTTGCCGCCCACGAACGGTGCTAATCCGGATTTGCCCATGCAGCTCGTCAAATGGTTCATCCACAGTGCGCCGGCGGCGGATAAGTCGGCGCCCCAGCCCGGACCACTGCCCGAGG
>QQUM01000249.1 GCA_008501545.1 Calditrichota bacterium | reverse complement strand
TAACGACGGTGATCTGGATATCATGTGTGGGGAATTTCTGGATAAATTTACATATTTTGAGAACACCGGTTCCCGAACCAAGCCGAAATATGCAGCCGGCAGGATACTGAAAATTCGCGAAAAGCCCATTAAAATGGATTTGGAAATGATTGTGCCCATTGCGTTTGACTGGGATAAAGATGGAGATTATGACCTGGTCGTTGGTCAGGAAGATGGCCGGGTTGCGCTTGTTGAACACACTGGCAAAATGAAAAATGGAACACCGCAGTTTGCCGAACCGGTATTTTTTAAACAAAAAGCGGAGGATGTGAAATTTGGCGCCCTTGTTACACCATGGAGTTGTGACTGGGATGACGACGGCGATGAAGACCTGATCTGTGGCAATACAGCCGGTTACATTGGTTTTGTCGAAAACCTGGATGGTGGTAATCCACCCCGCTGGGCTAAACCGCAATACCTTGAAGCAGAAGGTGAAGTGATTCGAATTGAGGCTGGTTTTAACGGTTCAATTCAGGGACCCTGTGAAGCGAAATGGGGCTATACGACATTAAGCGTGGCCGATTGGGACGAGGACGGATTGCTGGACATTATTGCCAATTCCATTTGGGGAAAAGTTGTTTGGTTTAAAAATAGTGGCACAAAAACGCAGCCCAAATTGGCCAAAGCACAACCGGTTCAGGTGCAATGGAAGGCCATGCCGCCTAAACCGGCCTGGTTTTGGTGGAATCCGGAGGACATTGAACTGGCGACGCAATGGCGCACAACACCGGTAGCTATTGACTGGAACAAAGATAATTTAATGGATTTGGTGATGCTGGACCACGAAGGCTATTTAGCGTTTTATGAACGGACCAGAAAGAAAAATGAACGGGTTTTATTACCGCCGAAACGCATCTTTTCCATGGATGGCCCGTCCGGTTTCGGCTCACGACAAAATGATATAAGAGATGAAACACCCGGTCTGCTACGAATGAATGTAAGGACAGCCGGTGGAAGTGGCCGCCGCAAGTTCTGTTTTGCTGACTGGAATATGGACGGAAAACTGGATGTGCTGGTAAACAGCCAAAACATTCATTTCCTCGAAAATATCTCGACAAATGGAAAGGTTGTTTTTAAGGATAGAGGCAACGTCGCCGAGCTGATTTTGGCAGGGCACACAACCAGTCCTACGGTTGTCGATTGGGATAAGAACGGAATTCCAGACTTGCTTATAGGTGCGGAGGATGGCTTTTTCTATTATCTGCCGAATCCGAACAAATAAACTAATCATTTGATCTTGAAAACAATCGGATATTTTATTTGCTGTTTTATCTAAATTGCCCACAAGCGGCAAGGCTACGATGATCCTCAATATGAATAATCGTAGCCCAGGCCCTTGTGGCCTGCTCGTATGACACTATTTTGAAATTTTATTTTTCCTTTCGATTTCTGACACCTCCAAATCAAGAGAGATCATCATGAGAATGTTGACAATTATAATGCTTTTTAATTTCGCCAGTGTTGTTTATGGCCAAAATGCCACTTATGATTTACCAATAGCGGTGGGCACTTTTGACCAACAGCGTCATAGCCGATACACTATGAATGAGGGATTGCCAGACAATAATGTGAAAAAGATTGGACTGAGCGACCAGGGAAGAATAATCGCAGAAACATCCGGGGGATTCGCTGAATTCGATGGGGAACGCTTTCGATTCGTTCAAAATATAAATTCGAAAATATTTTCTGAAGTTACATTCGATAAAAAAGATTTCAAACAGCTGCAAAAAATTGCCTCCACGGATTTAGAAATTCGCGGTATAGTTGTGCACAAAGGCGAGGTGGCTGTCGCTGCAAACAATGGCCTTTATTTAAAGTTGAAGAAGAAGTGGCGCCTCGTCCTGCCCCAACAAGCAACTATTCGCTGGGCGCCGGTGGACGTGCGAGCCGTTGCCTACGATGCGTCAGGCGATTTGTGGTTTGCTGCACCACAGGGCGTTGGTCATCGCATTTCTGAAGGAAAATGGCAGCTTTTTACAGGAGCCAATGGGCTGCCATTTAACGATTTTACCAGCATGGCCGCCGGTCCCGAAAGCGTATGGTTTGGCACAACCAATGGCGCAATCCAATTTCGTAAAGGCGGCTGGTCATTTCGTCAGGGTGGTCGCTGGCTGCTTGATAATCATGTTAACGACATCTTTGTTGATGCTGAAAGAAATGCATGGATCGCAACAGCAAAAGGTGTTTCGCGCATCTGCTATCAATCCATGACGCTTGCTAAAAAGGCGGCCTTTTTTGAAGAAGAGATTGAAAAATATCACCGGCGCACAAAATTCGGGTATGTCAATCCGGCAAAACTATCCGCAGCCGGTGACAAAAGCACGGCTGAGGCGATCTGTACCGACAACGATGGCCAACGAATTGGTTTTTACCTTGCAGCGATGAGTCTTGGCTACGCGGCAAGCGGCGATCCGAAGTTTAAACAAAACGCCGACAAAGCGTTTGATGCCCTTGTTTTTCTCAGTACTGTCACACAAGGAGGAACCCATCCTGCGCCAAAAGGATTCTTTGCCCGTGCGATACGCCCGACATCCGGTCCGGATCCCCACATTGAGCAAGGTCTGGAATATGATTTACGCCGGCGAAAACAAGATGCATTGTGGAAAATCATCCAGCCCCGCTGGCCTGTTGATAAATCCGGAAAATGGTACTGGAAGAATGACAGCAGCGTGGATGAGCTGGACGGTCATTTTTTGGGCTATGGGACGTATTTTGATCATGTTTGCAAAACGGAAGCAGAAAAAGACCGGGTGCGGGCAGCCGTAAGCAACACCATTGATCATATTATCGACAATGGTTTCAACCTTGTCGATTACGATGGGAAACCGACCCGCTGGGGACGGCTCTCACCGGACGATATAAACCGGAATCCTGACCAGGTTGTGGAGCGCGGGTTGCGTTCGCTCAGTATCCTTAATTATTTATCCGTTTCTCACCATATCACCGGCGATCCAAGATACAGAGATGAATACCTGAAACTGGCTTATGACCAGGGCTATGGCATGAATGGCATGACCCAACCCAGGGATATCGCGGGCGCGGGTAGCGAAGGGCAGGGAGACGATAAAATGGCGTTCATGAACTACTACCAGTTGCTACGTTACGAGACCGATCCCACATTGTTGAGTATGTATTATCGTGCCATCCACCGCCACTGGCAGATTGAAAAATATGAAAAATGTCCGTGGGCAAATTTCATTTATGCAGCATGCTGTATGGGCAAAGTTCGCACGGATCACTGGGGGGAAACAGAATTAACTCCGCCAAAAGAAAGCCTGGAAGATGCGATTGAGACATTGAAACGCTATCCCCTCGATCTCATCAATTGGCCAATGTCCAATGCACACCGGATTGATTTGGTCCCGCTCAAAGAACATCTCGGACACGAGCCGGGAACCGCCGGCTATCGCACAGATGGTTATGTTTTTCCCATCGATGAACGCCACGAGATTCGTTGGGGAAGAGATCCGTATGCACTGCAAGGCTTTGGCGATGCGACCCGTCTGGAAACAGGACTGCATTTTTTAGTTGCCTATTATATGGGACTGGCACATGGATTTTTTGAGAATTGATAGAATTTAGCAAACCGAACTTTCATTCTTGTTTAAACGGTGGTTTTCTGCAGGATTATTAAATTGATGAGGCAGTTTTTAATAGAAGGTGGTGAATTACCAAGCTGGGGATACTCTATCGTTCGGACATGTTTATTCCTGTTCGTTTGGCTTTTTTAAATATTTTTCTACTAAGGTTAAAAAATCAAAATAAGGTTTTTCATCGGGATGCTCGCTAATTTTTTAAAGCTTATTTTTTATTTACAAACCTTCGTAGCCCAAATGGCAACACAAATTAAACCTTATTGCCTTATTCAAAACGAATGGGGATAAAAATATGAAAATTGAATACATCGCCGTGGGCTATCGCGTGCGGTCTCATCGTGGTACACAATTAAGACGCTGGGCTACCGAACGTCCGGATGATTATGTGGTGAGGGAGTTCGCCATGGATGACGAACTCCTGAATCTCTACGGCAACTCCGTCTCTCCCATCAAATAACGATCCACCTCCCGCGCTGCTTCCCGTCCTTCATGAATTGCCCACACAACCAGGCTTTGGCCGCGGCGTGCGTCGCCGGCGGCAAAGACGCCGGGAATGCTGGATTGGTATTTTCCGTATTCCGCTTTGATGTTTGAGCGTTCGTCACATTCAATGTTCAACTCTCTCGCTATGGGGGCTTCGGGGCCGAGAAAGCCGAGGGCGAGCAAGACCATTTGCGCCGGCCAGACCTTTTCCGTGCCGGGTATTTCGCGAAACGGTGGACCGCCGGTTTTGCCGTCCACCCATTCAATCTGCACCGTGTGGATGGCTTTCACATTGCCACTTTCGTATTTTTCAAATTTCTTGGTGAGTATATCGAATGTGCGCGGATCTTCGCCCTGAATCGCGGCGGCTTCTTCCTGGCCATAATCGACACGGAAGATACGCGGCCATTCCGGCCAGGGATTATCAGCAGGACGTTGCAGTGGCGGTTTGCTTAAAATCTCAAATTGTGTCACGCTTTTGCAGCCGTGCCGCAGCGCCGTGCCGACGCAATCCGTGCCGGTGTCACCACCACCAATCACAATGATGTCTTTGCCGGTTGCTGAGATGAACGGCGGATTGAATGTCAGTTCGTCATCCGGTGTGGCATTGCCGCGCTCATCGAGCAACTTTTTGGTGTTGCCATGCAGATATTCCATCGCAAAATAAATGTTGTTTGCATCGCGGCCTTCGACAGGAAGATCACGCGGTTTCGTGGCTCCACCACAGAGGACGACAGCGTCGTACTCTTCCAGCAACTGGGAAGCGAGAATATCTTTGCCAATCTCGGTATTGGTTATAAACAGTACGCCTTCTTCCTTCATCAGATCGATGCGGCGTTGGACGACTTTTTTGTCCAGCTTCATGTTTGGGATACCGTACATGAGTAAACCGCCGATTCGGTCGGAGCGTTCGTAAACCGTCACATTATGGTCGACTTTGTTTAATTGATCGGCACAAGCAAGGCCGGCTGGCCCGGAGCCAACCACCGCTATGCGTTTTCCGGTGCGAACGTCCGTTGACGTGGCTTTTACCCAGCCCTCCTGAAATGCGCGTTCAATAATACTGTATTCGATATTGCAAATCGTCACAGCCGGTTCGTGAATACCCAGGCAGCAGGAACCTTCGCAGGGCGCCGGACAAACACGGCCGGTAAATTCCGGAAAATTATTGGTTTTTGATAAGCGGTAATAGGCTTCTTTCCAGCGATTTTCATAAACCAGGGTGTTCCATTCAGGGATCAAATTGCCTAACGGACACCCGGAAGCTGCGTGATTTATCATTTCCCCGGTTTGGCAGAATGGTATACCGCAATCCATGCAGCGTGCACCTTGAATTTGCAATTTTTCAGGTGCCATGGGCAAGTGAAATTCATTCCAGTCTTTTACACGTTCTTTGGGCGGTCTGTCTTGTGGCAGCTCCCGCGCATATTCCATAAAT
>QQUM01000545.1 GCA_008501545.1 Calditrichota bacterium | reverse complement strand
ATATGTTTGCGTTCAGATAAGGAATGAAAGGAATGCACAAGGTATTTCAGTGATTTGGCAATGTTTTCGGGCCGGGCCTGTAGCGACATGCGGTTGGACTCCAGTTTTGAAATATCCAGCAACTGGTTAATCAGTCGCAACAAACGCCTGCCATTGCGTTCTAAAATCCGAACATCTTTTTTCATCCAGTCGGGGAGTGCTTTCCTCTGCCATGTTTCGATAGAACCCAGAATCAACGTAAGCGGGGTGCGGAACTCGTGCGAAATATTGGCAAAAAAGCGGGACTTGGCACGGTCGATTTCTTCAAGCTTTTCAGAGTGTAAACTTTTCAGTTCCAGTTCATGTTTCATAGTAATCCGGTTTAGCTGAACACGCCGAATGGTGTATAAAAGCAATGCGAATAAAAGGAAATAGGAAATATAGGCAGGAATCGTTCTCCACCAGGGTGGCATGATGACAAGTTGAATTGCCGCCGCTTTTTCATTCCAAACACCGTCGTGATTTGCACTTTTTACGCGGAAGGTATATTGTCCAGGCGGAAGATTAGTGTAGGTGGCTTCGTTTTTATTACCGGCATGAATCCAGTTCTCATTGAAACCTTCCATTTTGAAAGCAAACTGGTTTTTCTCCGGATTGGTGAAATCCAAAGCTGCAAATTCAAATGCAATCATGTTTTCATCATAATTTAGAATTATCTGATTTAACTGAGAAAGTGAGCTGTCGAATGCAACTTCTTCGTTTGATATTTTAAAACGGGTTAGAACAACAGGCGGTCTGTGCAGATCGTCCCGAATGCTGTCAGGATGAAAAACGGCAAGCCCTTTGTTGCCACCCACAAACATTTCCCCATTTCTATTTTGGATTAACTCCCAATATTGCCCTGCTGGCAGGCCATCATCGACATCATAATTTTTAAAAGCATTGGTTTTTGGATTAAATTTCGACAGACCGTATCCGGAGAGTATCCATAAATAACCCTGTTTATCTTCCTCGATGCCACGTATCAACACATGTGGAAGGCCATTTTTTTTTGTGAAATGGGAGAATGATTCGCTTGCACGATCATATTTAAACAAACCGATATCTGTGCCGATCCAATAGGTGCCTTTCTTGCCATGGTCAGATTCATGGAGACAAATGATCTGGTTGTGTCCCGGCCCCATGGGATCGTCAATGTTGGAAATACCGTGAGTAAAATGGTCTTTCTCTGGATCGTATTTATGGAGATCGGTAGCACAAATCCATACAGAACCGCTTTTGTCTGGTATGATATTTCGAATGTAATTGTGGTGCAGACTCGTGCTATCCTTCGGATCGTGTTGATAGCGCTTTGTTTCGCCAGTTGCTTTGTTGAATTTGTACAGGCCTTGCGTGGTGCCAATCCAGATCATTCCAAGGCTGTCTTCCATTACAACAACGATATTTTTGTCAATGGTTATCAGCTCAGTTCCTAATGGAAATTTTGGTTTACTCAAGCGATGCGTCGACCGGTCAAAAGAATAGAGGCCATGATCCATGCCGATCCACATTTTTCCGGTCTTATCCACCAGAATCGTGCTAATAAAGTTTCCATTTCCTCCCGGATTAATCTGGAATAGTGATTGGCGACCGGAAATACGGTCAAACCGGTACATGCCGAGGTCACCTGCAAGCCAGATCATACCGTGTTCATCTTCAATGACTTGTCCCACTAATTTATCAAATAAAGGTGGCGGAAATTGCTTGTTTTCCTGATCATATTTTAAAAGAACCTGTTCATGTCCAGTTATCCAGATGACGCCTGAGCGGTCTTCATAGATGGAAAATGCATTTATTTCGTCCTGTGTCACTCTGGAAATTTTCCTTGTTGTACGATCAAAGGTAAAGAGTTCATTCGCTGTTGCTATCCAGAAATTTCCGGAATTATCTTCATACATCGCTTTTAAATTTTTGTTGACCGACTCCAATGGATTCGATGCTTCTAATTTGAATCGAGTAAATGTGTGATTTTGCCTGTTAAATTGATTCAATCCATCGGCACCGACCCACAAATTCCTGTTTTTGTCTTCATAGATGGGATATATAAATCCATCTGAAATACTGGTTGAGTCGGTGGGAATGTGGGTGAAATGGGTAAATTTTTCGTTGATGACATTGAGGCATGACAGTGTTTCACGGCCAGTTCCATGAATTGCAATCCATAAATTATTATAACTATCCAGGTACATCGATCCAAACTGGCCGGCTGGCAAACCGTTTGGATCCTGTGAATTGGTTTTAAAATGCTTAAACCTGGTAAAAGCGCTGTCTGTTTTGGATATCCCTTTACTGCCACCAATCCAATAAACGCCTGATTTATCCTGGAAAATAGACTGTACATCTGCTGCCAGGAGGCTGTTCGCGTTGCCCGGTTCGTTCAGATAGCGTGTGAATCGATCAAAATATTTATCATATTTGTTTAGACCATTCCTCGTGCCAACCCAGAGGACACCGCTTCTATCGATATAAAGGCAATAAACCTGGTTATCTGATATGCTACTTGAATCTGCTGGACTATTCAGATAATGTTTGAATTCACGCCCGTCAAATCGGTTTAAACCGTAATTCGTGCCAAACCACAAAAAGCCATCTCTATCCTGGATGATGTGTTTTCCACCACCAAATGATAATCCATCCTTAATGGAAAATTGATCGAATTCGATATCTTTTATTTGTGCCTGTACGGCAACAGGGATTGAAATAAACAGGATGAGGTAGAGCACTGGTCTTTTGAGATCATGCCTTTTCGAGAAATAAATGCGTGTGTTATTCCAAAAGTGCATCATGTTTATCATTAACTTCTCACAGTCTTTATAGTGCCAGGCATGGTTAAACGTGTTCTATTGATATGTTGTTTTGTTAGTAGACACCTTATCCATAAGAAAATGTTGAAAGAAAATTAAGAAAATGCAAATGTAATTTTTCAAATCTTTTTTGTCAAAGAAATGGAAAATGAACTTTAAATGAGTGATATGAGCATTTCGGTGAGAATATGTGGATGAGAATAGATGGGGCAAATTCTGCTGTTCAAATTTAAATCTTTAGAGATATCAGGCGAGACGTGCGAAGACATTGGGGCTGTATCAAAACATAACTTGAGTAAATAAATATGCAGTTCTATGTATATGCAAATTTGCGTATTTGAAAAGAGGCGGAGCAAAGCGAACGCCAGTCAATTGTCCTGGCGAGCATAGCCGCCAGGACAAACAATAGTGATACTTTATTTATCGTTGAATTATAGCTTCATTCGAACAATGATTTGTTCCTGTTTTTCAAACCTTATTTTTGTTCTTTTAACCTTGGTATTAATTATAGCTTCATTCGAACAATATGATGTTCCTGTTTTTGAAACCTTATTTTAGTTCTTTCAACCTTAGTAGAGCTGAAATTTCACAAATGGTAACCTTATTACCTTATTTAGTGTTGCCTAATAAAGTAATAAGATTTTGGTGTTCGGTGTTTTTGCAGACTACTAAGGTTTAATTGCGAAACCAAGGTTTTTTCAAACGCCAGGCTGAGTGTAGTGAGGAATTATTAAGTTTATTTGACGAACTGATAACCTAATCTAACCCGACGACAGTGCTCCCTGGAGTGGACTGTTAAAGTAAATTTTTGTACACACAAAATAATGTATAAATATTTGAGAATTTCATGTTTTAACACAGCCCCAGCCTAAATATGAATTTCTCTTCGGGGCCATGCGGCTTTTTAATCAGTCCACGTTGCATCTCCGACCAACACACCATCATTGTTATTGGTAGAGCGGTCATTCACTGCTGTGCCACTGCCTTCACCAAATGTCCAGATTCCTGCGAGTGCATTTGCACGCGGTGAAGAGTGACCATTCATAGCTGTTTTCACATGTTTTTGTGAAAGCGCAACGTTCCACAATTTGACTTCATCGATTGCACCATTCCAGAATTCATCCCCACCAGGGAAGTCCGCACCGATATGCAGTGGTTCGTCATTCGTTCCAAGTGGTCCGGTCAGGGCATGTTCGCCATCAGCCTGGCCATCGAGATAAAATTTGAGCGTTGTACCATCCCATGTAATCGCAACATGATGCCATTCGTCGAGAGGAATCTGTGTATTCGATTCAAGGAAGCCCGGCCACACAGGTGGTGCACCTGTAAAGCGCAAATGCCCGAATTCACTTCCGACGTCGGGCCCGGATTGATGAATCGTATAGTTGTTATCATCTGTGCCTTTGGTTACGACGCTGGCCCACTCTGTGTATTCATTCAGAAAAATCCATGCTGTGATTGTAAAGCTGTTTGGCATATCGAGTGAAGGGCTGTCCGGAATGACAACATAGTCGCCATCACCATCCAAAGCCAATGCAGTCCCCCGTGATTGCGCTGCAGATTTATCCAGCGATGTGCTATTTTCCGGTGCAGTCAACTCCAGTGAACTCATCGAATTGTTTTCACAGCTGAATAAAAGCAGCAATCCCGATAAAAGCGTAAGTAGTTTGGCCATAATACACTCCTTAGATTTTGATATAAAATAATTTGATAAAAGTTATGTAAAAAATTTATCATATACAATTTAAAATAATCGATATCATTGTAATGTTTTACAAATTTTGGGTATTTAGTGCGTGCTGTAAAGAGATAAAGCTCATGGATAATGGAAGAATGGATGGGGAACAGGAGAGGCAGGAAGTACTTGCATTAAATACTGTGTTGTGGCCTTACGTTTAAGTGGACAACACAGTATTATAATACATTTCATTTAGCAGTTAAATGCTATTTTCGATTTTCACAAAGCTGTCCGGTGCGGGAGCAGGTCGTTGGCAATTTACCGGAGAGCAGGTACTCTTCTTCGAGTCCGGCAGCACAGCCGCAGCTGCCTTCTTTCTTTTTCCATTGGGCAAAATGCAACATGCCGGCCATAAATGCAAAACCGACAATCATGAGTCCAAAAGCTATAAAATAGATAGTCATTTTATATCACTTCCTTTATTTCATAAATATTGCTTCAAATTCAGGGGTCATTTTCTCGACAAAACCTCCATTACTGCGAACAATCATGAAGACGGCTAAATTCCGATCCTGGGCAAATTCGAAGCCCTTTTCAGGTCCCATCACGTCGATTGCCGTGGCGTAGCCGTCGGCAGTCATACAGGATGGGTGGATCACAGTAACAGATGCGAGTTTGTGGGTTACAGGATGCCCGGTCACGGGATCGATGGTATGTGAGTAGCGTTTTCCATCTTTTTCAAAATAATTAAAGTAATCACCGGATGTTGCCATGCCGGTATCGGAAAGCCGTACCACCTTCTGAATGCCACCACTTTTTACAGGTGAAGCAATCCCGATGCGCCAGGCGTCTCCGTTGGCTTTTTTACCACCGGCCCGCACTTCACCACCGATTTCGACGAGAAAGTTTGCAAATCCTGCATCGATGAGATAGTCTGCTACAGCATCGACAGCATAACCTTTTGCAATGGCGGAGAGATCACAGTAGATGCCCGGGATTTCTTTTTTTACAGCGGGTGGATTCGAGCGCGCCGTAACATGTTTTTGTCCGACAAGCAGC
>QQUM01000052.1 GCA_008501545.1 Calditrichota bacterium | reverse complement strand
AAAACTGGTTAAAACGTTATCCGTATTGAGATTGTGAAAATATATTAACTGAGCGATATTAAAGTGGATAATAATTCCAACTCCAGGAATACGTTGATAAAACTTAATGACAAGAGTAAACGGGCTAGAAATTTGGGAAAACAGACAAATATGAGCAACAAGCTTTGGCCAAAACGAATTTATTCTCTGGATGTTACTCGTGGTTTTGCAGCGCTAGCGGTTGTTGTCTGGCATTGGCAACATTTTTCAAAAATCAGAGATACATTTCCTCAAAATTTTGACAGGGCAAGTCAACCTTTTTATCCAGTACTAAAAATATTTTATGAGAAAGGATTTATGGGCGTAGAATATTTTTTCATCCTGTCCGGATTTATCTTTTTTTGGCTTTATAGAGATTCAATAAAAAATAAGACTACAAGCTTTTCGTTTTTTTGGATGCAACGAATATCCAGACTTTACCCACTTCACATTGCAACTTTAATTATTGTCGCTTTATTACAGGCAGTGTTTACTGCAAAGAATGGGAGTTCATTTATATACCCGTTTAATGACATCCATCATTTTTTTCTACAATTAGGATTTGCATCGAGATGGGGTCTTGAAAAAGGCTGGTCATTTAATGCACCGATCTGGTCGGTGTCGATTGAAATACTTTTGTATTTTGTGTTTTTTTTCGTTGCTCTATTTACGAGAGGAAAAGCATTATCTTGCTTGGCTGTTTCGGTTATATCGTTTATTATTTTACAGTTTATAAATCATCCTTTCTTCATGGGACTGTCGTTGTTTTTTTTAGGAGGATTTATATTCTATATATCTTTCAACATCACAATAAAATCTCCCCGATGGAAGAGTGTCGTTTATTTCATTGCAACACTTGCCTGGCTTTTAATCATTGCAAATTTTTATTTCATTGATTTAAGTCAATTTATATTAAAGATTGGCTTCATCGGTGAAATTTTCTTGCACAGTTTTTCCAGTTACATCCTGTTTCCGTTCACAGTATGCGCTATGGTTTTGCTTGAAATTGACAAGGGATCATTCCTGAAAACAATTTCATGGATAGGAGATATTACTTATTCATCTTATTTGCTCCATTTCCCTCTCCAGCTTCTATTTGCCTTGGCTGTTAGTTATGGAATGCTCACTCAAGATTTTTATTTGAATCCAATATATATTATCATCTTTTATTCTATACTTATCCCATTGTCATATATAACTTTTATTGGTTTTGAACGACCAGTGCAAAGCATGATTAGACGCAATTATTTCCTGCATAAAAAATCAAAACAAAATAGAGCACTTGATAGCAGTTCTTCTTCACTTGATTATAGCCATTAAACCTGATTGTTATACAAATAATTTTATTTCTTTCTAATATCACATAAACAAAACTTAAGGTACATCATAGGAAGGTCTGCTCGATGAAAACAAGGACAAAATTAAATTTAGGATGCGGTACCGATATTAGAGATGGGTATGTAAATTTAGACTGTGCAAAAATAGAAGGTGTGGACGTTATTCATTCTCTCGAAAACTTTCCATATCCTTTTGAAGATAATCTATTTGAAGAGATAATTGCTATTAACATTTTAGAACATATCGATGACACGATAAAAACTATGGAAGAAATATGGCGCATAAGTCAGAATAACGCTAAAGTGATTATACGGGTCCCCTATTGGAATAGCATCGATGGAATCACGGACCCTACACATAAAAAACTTTTTAACCAACATTCCTTCGAGTTTTTTGATCCGACAAAAGAACGATGTAAAAAGAGACCGTATTACACAGTGGCACGGTTCAAAATAAGTAATGAATACTATTATATAAAATTCTTTAAATATTTCAAAGTAGGTAATCCATTGATTAAAATAATAATAAATTACATGTCATACTTGTTTGGAAACGTGATAAGAGTTCTTGAATATGAAATGTTAGCAGTCAAAGAAAGCTAAGCTGGAATAGATGATAATAGGCTAAAGTTTCGATCACAGTATTTTCAAAATAGGATGAAAATGGACACATCAATAGTTCCGAATTGTTTTTAGCTAGAAATCAACAAAAAGGTGGTCGCATTCTATATAATGATTGCAGTGATTAAATTATCCGGATAACAAATGGTTAACTTACTAAAAAATTTAAAACTTTTGTTGGTGAAATTCGCAGCTAGACTCTTTTTAAATGACAGCAATTTGCCGCTCTATACACTGCCGCTTCCCAAAATTCTCATCTATGGCAACATGGGCATTGGCAACATGGTGATGTTCACGCCCTTTCTCAAAGCATTGCGTGCGCATTATCCTCAGGCTTTTATCACCTTACTTGTGGGAACAAACGGTTGTGAAGCTGTTGTCGAAGACAGTAATATCATCGATAAAATCGTAAAAATGAAAAACAGCTTTTTCAGCCGGCTGCGGACAATTTTGCAATTGCGGCGCGACCGCTATGATATGCTGGTGAGCAGTTTTCACGGTTCTTCTTTTTATTATGTTACGATGTTTCTCAATGTCGAACGACGCCTTGGTCATGTGTCCGGACCGGACTGGGATAATAAGTATGATTTTCTCTACAATATAAAAGTTCAGATGGCTGAAAACGAGCACGAAATCGATCGGGGATTGCGGCTGGCACAAGCGATGAATATCGACATCCCGGATCGTCAGCCATTTTTTTACCTGTCTGAAGATCATCTGCCCTTTGGCGAAAAATTTTTACAGGACAACCAGCTTCAGGAAGATGACCTGCTTATTGCAGTACAAGCTGACACCTGGCGTGCACAGCAATGGAAACGTTGGAATCCACGCCATCTTGCGCGGGTTTGTGATTTTCTTGTGGAAAAAGTCCAGGCGAAAATAATTATTTTTGGTGCGCCGGGGCACCAGGATGAGCTGGATGAATTTCTTGCATATTTGTCCAATGATCCCGTCATCGCCCTGGGTAAAACCACGCTCAAACAATCCGCGGCTTTGTTGAAAAAATGTGACCTGGCAATTTGCAATGATAGCGGATTGATGCACATCAGCGCAGCCCTTGGCGTGCCGACAGTGGCGATTTACGGCCCGACAGATTTCAACCGCACATCGCTTTTACGGTATGGGCCGAACAATGCGCTGGTTCGAAAAAATGTGCACTGCGCACCTTGTTTTCGCATGCATGGTGTTGAGACTGTGCTGAATTGCAGCGACAGGATTTGTTTAAATACGATTACAGTTGAGGATGTGATGTCGGCATGTGAAAAAATGTTAGTTGATACAGGAGCTTTATCCATCGGCAAAGTTCGCGTGGTTACGAGCGATGAACTGAAACCTGACAAAAAATATACACGCAAAAATGGTAAGCAGTTTTCTGATATATCAATTTGATTTGTAGGAAGTTATGGCTTGGTTTCATTGCAGTATTAATTCTCTGATTATTTAAACAGTCCTCAGTATGTACGAAAATTGGTCCTTAAAATCCCATCCTGGGAGGGGACAGATAAGCGAAAAAAGCGAAGCGGTTTTTCGCGATCAGGGGTGGGTTCGGCGTAGAACCCATCATTTTGCTCGAATAGTTATGATCGGCATTAACCTACCCCGAGCCCTGTCGGGCCCACCCCTTCCAGAAGGGGAATTGACTGGCGTTCGCTTTGCTCCGCCTATTTCAAAGCACGCGTAGACATATGTATACTGGATTGCATATTTATTCGGCTGTTACATATTTTAGGTCTGTATAAGAGTACCGAATAATCAAAAAAAACCAAACACAGCTATGGTTAAAAATCTGAAAGTGAATGCATCGCGAGCAGCAAAATTACCGGCACGGGAAATTTTTTCAAAAGGCATGGTTTATGTCCAACGGCGTATTCAACAAAAAGTAAACAAGCGCAGGTACATGCAGCAATATGCCGCGCATCAAACGCCTCTCCTGTCTGTTTGCCAACATGCCAGTAAATTATTTGCGTTCGATGCACATGTGATAAATGGTATTTCTGCGCAATTATATGAAAATGCCCAACACATTCTCGACCATAATTTTGCATTATTTAACACCGCTCGCCTGAAAAACCACTTCGATTCACTGACCGATGCTGCACTCGATTCGCGCATCCATAAAAAGCATCTTCAAAACGCACAGAAAGTATTTTCTCAAATTTCAGGAAATTACAAGCCGATCGACTGGCAGCGTGATATCAAATCCGGCTATCGCTGGAGTGAAAAAACCTGGTACCAGGATATCGCTTTGCTCGCGGATGGTGGTGCGGATATCAAGGTGCCGTGGGAATTGGCCCGTATGCAGCATTTACCACAGCTGGCCCTGGCATGCGCCGCAGAAAATTCCGAAATGAAAAAATCTGAATATAAAAGGGAATTTGAAAACCAGATACTGGATTTTGTTGCGACGAATCCACAGTATTTTGGTGCCAATTGGCATTGTGCAATGGAAGTCGCTATTCGTGCCGCGAACTGGATTGTCGCTTTTTACTTGTTTCGATCGGGTGGCGTTCAATTCGAAGAAAATTTCGAAAACAGTCTGGCAAAAAGTCTTTATGCTCATGGCCAATTCATCTTGAACAACCTTGAACGCACATCCAAATTTGCCAACAACCATTATATGGCGAATGTGGCCGGTTTGCTGTTCATCGCCCTGTTTTTCGACCGGTCCGGCGAAACCAGCGACTGGTATGAATTTGCCGTCGATGAGCTGAAAACAGAAATTCACCACCAGTTTTATGATGATGGCACCAATTTCGAAGCGTCGACGACTTATCATAAATTATCGCTGGAACTGGTCTTTTATTCGATGCTTTTCGCTGTGAAACATGCGGATGCTTTCGATGGCCGGAATGGAGCAGAAACAGCAAATTCGGTATTCGGCGCCGACTTCGTACAGAAACTCCGCGAAATTTTTGCATCAACCGTTCATTTGATAAAGCCGGATGGTTATTTGCCGCAAATTGGTGATAACGATTCCGGTCAGTTTTTTCAGCTTACACAGCATTCGTCGCGTGATGCCACGTTGTTGTTGGCACACGGGGCATTGTTTTTTAATAATCAACAATGGTTTGATGGCATCAAATCAGATGATGCACTCCATCTCGAATTAGCACTTTTTTACGGTTCTGCAAACGCAAAGAAATTTTTGCGGTCGAGGGATGCGAAGAAAAGTGAGCTGCCTTCCAGAATTTTTTCTGACAGTGGTTGGGCTGTTCTGCGTGCTGCGAACAGTTATTGTTTCCTCATCGCTGGAAAAAATGGTCAGGACGGCGTTGGTGGTCACAGCCATAACGATAAATTATCCATTGTTCTGAGTTGGAACGGACAAGATATGATTCGTGATGCCGGAACTTATGTCTACACAGCTTTTCCGGAACAACGTAACCGTTTCCGTTCGACGGCTTTTCACAATACAGTGACAGTCGATGGGCAGGAGCAAAACCAAATCGTTTACGGCGAATTGTTCAAATTGGCAGACCAGGCACAAGCGAAGATCGTTCGCCATCGCTGCGGTAAAAATCTGGATGTGGTTGTCGCGGCGCACAGTGGTTACACCCGCTTGAAAGAACCTGTTCTTCACCGGCGT
>QQUM01000254.1 GCA_008501545.1 Calditrichota bacterium | reverse complement strand
AGCGTCAATCCGGTCAATGAAATCTCTCCGTTCGAAACGCTGGCGGTGAAATCGGCAGAAGCGCTCTCAGGAATTCGCAACTCGATCCCACCATTTGTTGTCGATAACTCGCATTGCCGATTTATGGCCCAGCCCATTTGGGTGAAAATGATACCGTTGGTTAAATCCACTTCCACATCGCCATCGATACCGCGCAGATCGGCGTTGCCATTGGTCAAGTCCACGCTTACATCGCCAACAATGTCGGTCAGATTCACATTGCCGTTGGTCACATCCAGTTCAACATATCCGGTGATGGATTCAATGGTAACGATGCCATTCGTCAGGTTTACCGAAACATCCCAGTTATCAGGAATGAGGATGTTGTACCGCACTTCGTATTCGCGACCATCATTTGAGCTCGGCTGCTCGGTTTCCACGATGATCGTCGAACCGGCATCGCGCAGGCTGACTTGCAGATTTTGCAGGTGTTCTTCGGCATCCCGCTGGCTGTCGGAGCGAACGATACGCTCGCCGGTAATTTCAATTTCATCGATGCCGTTGACACCATAAATTTCTACCGGCCCATTTACATTGTTCACATCCAGCCCTGTATGTCCAGCCACGCCGACACGCAAATTGATCGGATCTGAGGCTGTGTAGCGGTTGTCACCATCGCCATCGCCGACATCAATCGTTCCATTTACATTGCATCCGCTGCTGAGAATGAGCAGACTGAGCCCGGTCAGCACCGGAAACAGGCGCATAAAAAAGTATTTCGTTTTCATGATTTGTATTCCTTTCGAAAAGTGAGCGTTAGCCTGAAAAATTCTGTGGGCCCATCAGAGTCATCCGGCTAAATCAGGTTGAATTTCCTGTTATGATTATTGGACTTACTATTTCGTTTTTAAATTATCGTTTTAATCGCTGGAGCGCCTTTTCTGATTTTTCACGACGATGGGCTGAGGGCGCATCCTGGCATGCCTGTTCGTCATTTTCGGAAATGGAATTCGAGTATGCTTCCAACGCCTGGCCTTCATTTTCCAGCGCTTCAAAAGCCTGACCGAGATAAAAGTAAATCTCGCCGCAATCTTTCACCTGTACATAGGTTTTCAGTGTTTTGTGGAATTTGATGATCGCGTTGGTGTAAAAATCCTGTTGCAGCAAGTCGATGCCGCCGTTGCGGTGTTGCTGCCACTCCCGTTCAATTTTCGAATTCAATTTCGGTCGTCCGGTATCGGTTTTTTTCGCGCCATGCAATACGTTGACGTTGTTGATATGCAAACTTCCCGGTGATCTGCGCGGTGGCAGGCTTTCAATTTTTTCCGAAGTGATAATCAGAAAAAGTTCCTGCCTGGAAATCCGGCGCAAATCAGAGATATCGAGTATAGCATTGGCGCCAAGGGTGAAATTCACATCGCCATCGAGCGAGAGCCGCACTTCGCCTTTTTCACCGGTTAAAATGGTATCCAGTGCGTCCAAATCCAGGCCGGGCTTTGCAGCCTGCCAGTGCTCATCCAAACCACGACGCACCTTCACTTCACCGGACATTTCTGCTATGTGTGCATCGTTGCCCGCGAAGAGGAAGTGGGTTGGGATGAGTGCGATAAAAATTACTAAACTTTTCATTTTTTGAACCTATTCATTTAATTTTTCTGGTCGAATGTCACACGTCGAACGTCGAATGCAAGACCTTCGACGTGTAACGTGTAACCTTTGACCTTTGACCTTCGACCTTCAACGTACAACCCTCATTCATGATCAATTATCCTCACCCATCCATCCGCGAGACCGTTGCGAATTTTGCCTTCTTCGAGATAAGCTGTTGCGCCGGTGCGCCAGGCATCTTCAAAGCCACGATCGACAAGTGTCGTTTCAACGGGAATCCACACCGTGCTGCGATTGTCATCGCGCAGGCGAATGACGTAGCGCTTGTCGTTCGGCGAAATGCGATAACCTTCGATGGGAGTCAGACCGGTATCGAACATGAGATAGACGTGGGCGATCGGTTTCTCGGGATCCTGCACTTCAACAAACGCCGTGCGAATACCGACGCTTTCAAGCAAAGTGGCGTACAATACCACCAGATCATCACAATCGCCGCTGCCGCGCTGCAGGGTTTCGCCGGCGTATTGCACGCGGTCATCCATGTAAAATGGAATATTGGGATCGGGATGATAGCGCAGCTTGTGTTGGACAAGCTCGGAGAATATCGCCCTGGCAAATTTCAAATTGTCCGGTAATTGCTGCATCTCTTCGGTGTCATCAACACGAATGCTTTTGGTAAACTCGCGAATTTCCTGATCTTCCGGCGTGAGAAACACACCAAGTTTGTCAATGGCGCCGTCCCACGCATTGCGGCTGTGCACTGTCAGTTGTGCGCTGGCTGATTTTGTAATTTTGTGGCCGGCTTTGCCTTCCACTTCCACGTCCAGCACAGCGCTGCGACGTCGCTCCATTTGCAACAAGTTGGTGCCAAACAGGGAGTGCACCGGAATATCGCGTGTTTGGCCTTTGCGAATTTTGAAGTAGCCGCTGTTTTTTGCTCGCAGGGAATAGCCTTTTATCACCGAACGCACATTCACTTCGATGTCATAACCGGCGGTGTTTCGAATACTGACCAATGCGATGGGATAAGAATTGTAAAACTGGTAATACGCCGGGTAAATATCTTCCACCACCACCCGCACATCCTGAATGCGAAACATTTCCTTTTTCGCGCCCCACATGAAAACGAAACCGAGACTGGTTTCCAGGCCGCTGAAATCATCATTCTGCTCATAATTGATGAAATGGTGTTTTAAATCGAAGTTGAGGGCAAACCAGCTCGCCAGCATCAGATTCATGCCACCGCCTGCATACCAGCCAAGGCGGGTTCCGGTCTCGACCAACACCTCATTCTGCACGATATTTTGCGAGCTTCCGGAGATTTCCGTATTCCAATAAGGTCCCCCACCGATAGTGAGATAAGGCTGAAACGACGTGGGCAGTTTGCCCGGCAACAAATCCCAGCGCAAGCCGAAAAGCAAGGGAATAACCATGGACACATTATCATGTTCGCTGTCTGTCAGGCTCCAGCTTCCGGCGGCAAAGGCGCCAAGATGCGTCTCGAAAAATATATTGCTCTGAAAGCGGGAAAAATAGTAGATGTACGAGCCAAAACCATTCATGGAAACACTGGAATTAACATTCGTGACATCCGTCGACAGACTAAAGCTCGATTTCTGGTTGGTGATGTTCCAGAAAGCCAGACGAACACCGAATCCACTTGGCCGGGAAATGCCCTGGGCCATAACCTGTGTTGCACATGTGAGTAGAAAAATCATTGCAACAATATTTGTTCTAACGCTTCTCAACCCTCATCCTCCAGTTTTATTTAATACCGTGAAGAACGATACCGTCCCCACATAAAACTGATACCCATTCCAAAATCAAAACCACTGTAATCGTGTTTCACATTATAATCAATAAAATGGTACTTTGCATCTAAATTCAAGGCTAAATTTGGTGTCAGATGGAAATTGAAACCACCGCCGGCATAGCCACCCGGCTCGAAAACGGTGTTGACCAAAACTTCGTCGCGATAATAATCATATTCGCCGACATGAATATCGCTGATCCAGTAGGCACCGACGCCAAAAGTGAGATACGGCCGCAAGGCGCTGTAGCTGCGCGGGTGCATTAAGTCCTGTCGAAAGCCAAGTAGAAATGGCGTAATCGCCGCGACATCGACTTTATCGTCGTAGTGATAATAACGATCGCTCGCGTTCACCTCGCCAATCCCGCCAATATTGAACTCGACAAACCAGTAGTCATCCACACGGGAAAAGAAATAGAGCCAGCCGCCCCCCCCGCTGACATTGACTTCATCGTGGGTAGCACTGCTGGTGATGCGAATGCCGGCATCCGACTTGTTCATGTTCCAAAAACTCGCCCGCACGCCGAAACCGGAATTTTTCGGTTTGTACTGGGCTTGCAATGAAACTGCCAAAAAGAACAATCCTGTGATGCATACTTGTAAAAAGATTTTTCGTTTCATGATTCTGCTCCTTTATTTAAACCTGACCATTCAGTCTGTATCGCTGAACCATCTTATTTTTGTTGTGCGATGTTGGTTGGTCATTATTCAAAGGAGATGCCAAAATAGAAAAGATGACATAAGCGTGATTAAATTATAGTATTTAAATAAATTGGCAGAGATGAGAAGGAAATGCGGAAATCGAGAGGAGTGCGGAAGAATTCCGCAGAATGCACAAGGCGCCAGGCACTTTGGAAGTGCCTGGCGCCTGGATGTGTGGTGATTTTATGCGGATGATCTGCACATCAGGTATGAAATATTAAACATGAAATTTTGGAGGAATTATGATAAAAAACAAATTCTTCGTTGATCAATTCTGGGAGGTCTTCGGCAAGTTTGTCAAAGTAATCATGCCGGTTGCTGTGGCTATTGTGCTATTTTTTGTTGGTTTTTGGAGTTCATACGACAATTCTGAATACCAACAAGCTTTTCCAATGAACTCGATGAAACACAATTTAAGAATATTGATTAGAAAAAGAGCAGAACTTAACCAATTAGAATACTATCTAAAACAACAAAAGGCCTATTCACTATCCTACAACGATTACAATATTTTGAAAATAATCAAACGTTCTAATTTCTATCCTTTAAATGTATCCTTAGAAACTATTTTGAGAGATATTGAAATAGATGTTCTCTTAAATGATAGCAGTTCAGTAAATGAACTCAAGTTTATTGATAATCTTTTGATCGAAATTGAAACGAAAGATCCTTTTAACAAACTCGACAAGGATCAAAGCTTTCTTTTTAACAACATAGTGCTGAAATTAGATACAACATACTTTACAATTGAACCTGAAATCAGTAAAATTGCTAATGAATTAGTACATAAAAATGAGCTTGTGGAACAGCTGGGTGAAGATGCAAATTTTAATAAAGCACTTTCAATTGCTAGTTTTTTAATTGGATGCCTGGCAATCTTAAAATCCATATACAAGCGGTTAAAGCACAAATATTACATATATCGTAAAAAACTAAATGAAAGCAAAGAGATTAGGGGTTAAATTAAATCGATATTTCATTCCGATTTTTGGAGACCTACTAACTATGCTTTTAAAACCTTTTATTTGCAGTGCTATCAATACAGCTTTCAGCTCCACAAAAACGAGGCAGAGCTGAAAGCAAACAATTTAACTCAAAAAAAGTGCCCTTTTGGTTGCATTCATTTCTTGGTTCTATTTCCCAATGGGAAAGGTCATCCCAACAAAAACCTGAAAGCCATTGGTTTTGATCTCTGTTTCTGTATCCTCGGGATCATCATTTAAATTCACAAAGCCAATGGCATATCTGGCTTCGACAAAAATTGAATTTTTGCCCATCGGCATTGTGACACCGCCGCCGAAGCCCACACCGAAATCGATGCTTTTTGTTTCATCTTTAATGTCTTCTTCCCCGGAGCCAAATATACCTAAGTCATACTCCATTTTTGAACTGAGAAGATAACCAATACTCGGACCAACCATTGCGTATGGCTTCACATCGTTTTGACCAAACAAGAACTTCAACAGAACGGGCACTTCGATGTAATC
>QQUM01000491.1 GCA_008501545.1 Calditrichota bacterium | reverse complement strand
TATGGGAAAATGCAATATGAATGGGGGAATCGTGCGGAAGCGAAGAAGAATTTCAATATGATCATTGACGTTTTTCGTGAAACGCCTTACCCGGATGCGGAACTTACCTGGTACACGGCCAAAGCATGTGTTATTCTAAAACGTTTCGAAGATGCAAATGACCTGTTTTACGATGCCCACGATCTGGATAAACAAGATTGGCGGATTCTCGTGGACTGGGCGAATCTGTTTTTAGCAAAATTCAATTTCGCAGATGCCAGATCAACATTTTCTGATGCATTAAAAACGAATCCTGCGTGTACCCCGGCTAAGATTGGCCTGGCCAGGGCGAACATGGATGAGAATGCGATGATTTCCTTTCAGATTATGGAAGACTTGCTGGAAACGAATCCAGATGATAAAAATGTCCTTGCACTTGCTACACGATTCCATGCCCTTTCAAATAAAACAGAGAAAGCGCAAGAATACATCAATCTTGCCTTGAAAGATTATCCGGATGATTTGTCGTTGTTGACCATTTCTGCATTGATTTCATTAAAGAAGACGGATGAGGGTAACTTTAATAAAATAGAGAACAAGGTATTGAATATCAATCCGGGGTATGCTGATTTTTACACGGAAGCAGGAGATTTCCTTGCGCGGACCTACTTGTTCAAGGAAGCAGTTGAAAACTATCAAAAGGCCTTGGTGCTCGATCCGGAGAACACGAAAGCGCGTGCCGGACTCGGAACAGCGCTTTCCCGTTTAGCGAAACTTGAGGCTGCCAAAAAAGAGTTGGAATTGGCTTTTCGGGATGATCCTTATAACATCTGGACAGGAAATCTTCTTAAATTATTCGATAGTTATGTGGATTATGACACTGTGCAAACAGAGCATTTTCTGATTCGCATGCACAAAGATGACAAGCCAATTATCGGTGTTTACGCCGCAGAGCTTGCAGAAAACGCATGGAATGAATACCAGTCACGCTATAATTTCAATTTTGATTTTCGTATCACGATTGAAATTTTCCCAAAACACGACGATTTTGCTGTTCGTTGTTTTGGTTTGCCGGGTTCTCAGGTGTTTCTTGGTATCTGTTTTGGGCCGCTTGTCACAATGAATAGTCCGAAAGCACGACCTGTTGGAAGCTTCAATTGGCAGGAAACATTGTGGCATGAACTTGCGCATGTCATTCATTTAACCCTCACCGACAATCGGATCCCGCGCTGGTTAGCAGAGGGCGTCGCTGTCTGGGAAGCCGCACGTGCAAAATCATCCTGGTCTATGAATATGGAATTGGCCATGATCCGTGCGTTAAACGATGATGCTGTCATCCCGCTTGCGGAACTTAATGCAGGTTTTACGAGTAATCCTGAGCGTGTCACTTTTTCATATTACCAATCATCGTTAATGGTCGATTATATTTACGTAAAACATGGCATGAAAGCTTTGCTTGCATTGTTTGAAGAATACAAAAATGATCACACGACCGCAGATGCACTCGATGCAGTCATTGGAATGGATGAAGATGAATTTGATCAAGGTTTTCATGAGTGGTTGAAGACTGAATTCAATTATGCAGATGTAAGTTTTACTTTTTCAGATGGCAATGAAAATCCACACAATCAATCGCAGGATATCGATTACGAAAAAAGGTTGACAGACGACGAAAATGACTTTTATGCTTTGCTAAAGGTCGGGCGGGCAAGACTTGAAAAAGACGATGAATCCGGCGTGGAATTACTTGAGAAAGCCATTAAACTTTTTCCGGAATATACGCGACATGGAAATGCTTACACTTTGCTGGGTAATTATTTTTTTAAAAAAGAAAATTACAAAAAAGCGGGGGAGTATTTTAAAAAACTAACCAGCCGCAATGGCGAAAGTTTTGCCGCGAATAAAAAGTTGGTCACGATTGCGAAAGAAACGAATGATGATGAACTGCTCGCTTTTGCCTGCAATAATCTTGTTGAAATATACCCTTATGATATCGATATACACAAGACATGGGGACAGGTTCTGTTAAAAAACGGCAAATATAAAAATGCCGTTCGTGAATTTGAAATAGAGTTGGCTTTGCAACCCGGCGATCTGGCGGATACGCATTACCGCCTTGCGCGTGGTTATCTCGGCCTTGGAAAGAAAAGCAAGGCAAAACGGCATGCTTTGCAGGCTTTGGAAATTGCACCGACTTTTCAACCGGCACAACAAATTCTGATCCGAAGCAAGGCAAATTAACTGAAATAATTAGAAGTAAAATTACTTGAACATCTTATGCTTTCCACGAAGAATATTTTTGTCACGTCGATATTTCTCCTAGTTACATTTCTCATTACTGTCCAGTCGTGTTTGGGGCAATCCTGGCGGCGTAAATCCAAGCCACAACTAGATAAATTTACTTTCGTTCGAATTGAATGGAATCCGAAAATCGACGTCCGCTATATGCGTTATTTCTCCGGCCCTGTTCCGCCATGGGCACATGACTATCCAATCGCGGAACAGCACATGTACTATCAACTGGAAAAAACTGCAGCGATCGGCGCAACGCATATTCCACAGGTCCTCACACTGAAAGATGATGAAATTTTTGATTTTCCACTTTTATATATTTGTGAAATTGGTGTTTGGGAGCCGGACCCTGATGAAATAACCCGCCTTGGAGAGTATTTAAAACGGGGGGGGCTGTTGATTGTCGATGATTTTCGCAGCCCGCCCGAGTGGTATAACTTTACCAAACAGATGAATAAAATTGTACCACAATTCACAAAACGTAAATTGCGGCTATCGGATCCTGTATTTCATTGTTTTTTTGATTTGAAGGAAATTCCCCTCAACTCACCCTACCTCCGGGATGGGTATATCCCCGAATTCTGGGGCTGGTACGATGGCGATGGCCGATTGGCTGCGATCGTGAATTATAACAACGATATCGGCGACGGTTGGGAATTACCGGAAGACCTCGGTCAGTTTTCATTTGAAGCATTCGAACTAGGTATTAACTATATCATTTACTCCATGACCCATTGAATATGAAGAAATCTGCTATATACACATTGCTCGTTTTTCTTTTTCTTTGTGAGGCACAGAGTCAAACTTTACCATCTGATGATTTGACATTTGTGCGGTTACGGTATGGCATGGGGGATTATGCTATGGGATTTTATGCTCGATACGGAGGCATCGATTCGTGGCAGGTTGACTTTCCGGAAGCGGAAGAACACTTCATGCGGGCTGTGAAACATCAAACAAATTTGGGCACAAATCGAAATGCAATCTCAATTTCATTGACTGATGAAGCACTCTTTGATTATGCTTTTGCGTACATAGTTGAAGTTGGCTACCTCAAACTGACAACTGACGAAGCTGCCGCCTTGCGTGAGTGGTTGCTTCGCGGAGGATTTTTGTTCATTGACGACTTTCATGGACCCCGGGAATGGCTAAATTTCCAACTCGAATTTTCACGTGTTTTACCGGAATATCAAATCGTTGATATAAAACCACAGCATCCCATCTTTCATTGCTATTACGATTTCAACGCTTTCCCCGTCGTGCCGGGTTTGGCAAGCCTTTATCGTGGCGCATTATTTGAAAAAGGTGGAAGGGAAGCACACTGCCGGGGCATTTTCGATAAGCAGGGACGCCTGATGGTGCTCATCAATCACAATGTTGACCTGGGTGACAGCTGGGAGCATGCCAACGATTACCGCTATGATCCGCAATTTTCTGTATTAGGTTATAAATTGGGAATTAACTATTTGATTTATGCATTAACACATTAAACATACTCTTCTTATGAAAAGGAATTTCGCATGGTTGACGATCGAGATGTCAAAACTTCACAAAACGATGAAATCATAAAAAAACTGCAAGTAGGCCGCTCTACTATTATTCAGGAACTGCGCAAGCTGATCGTAGGGCAGGATGATGTAATCGAACAAGTATTGATCGCAATGTTTACCGGTGGTCATTGTTTGTTAACCGGGGTTCCCGGTTTGGCCAAAACACTCTTAATTCGCAGTCTCTCTCAAATTCTGGAAATCAATTTTAACCGAATTCAGTTCACACCGGATTTAATGCCAGCGGATATTACCGGAATTGATGTCATTGAGGAAGACCGGACAACCGGCAAGCGTATCATGCAATTTTTACCGGGACCGCTCTTTGCCAATATCATTCTTGCCGATGAAATCAACCGGACACCTCCCAAAACACAATCCGCACTTCTCGAAGCAATGCAGGAACACCGTGTAACCACGGGTGGGAAAACTTATCAGCTCGAAGAACCTTTTTTCGTGCTTGCAACACAAAATCCCATCGAACTCGAAGGGACGTATCCCTTGCCGGAAGCACAACTCGATCGTTTTATGTTTAATATTGTGATGGATTATTTACCTGAGGATGAAGAAGTAAAAGTCGTGACCAACACGACGTCAAACTATAAGCCGGATTTTACACGCGTTGTAACGGGTAAAGATGTTGTTGAATTCCAAAAGTTGATTCGTAATGTTCCCGTTGCCGAGTCGGTCGCCCGTTATGCCGTTCAACTCGTCGCGGCGAGCCGGCCAACCAATCCCAACAGCCCTGATTTTGTGAAAAACTGGGTGAGCTGGGGAGCCGGTCTCAGAGCTTCGCAGTATCTCATTTTGGGCAGCAAAGCACGTGCGCTCATGCTTGGGAGATACAACGTCTCAATTAATGATATTCAGGCACTGGCTCTTCCTGTTTTACGGCACCGTGTCCTGACGAACTTTTTTGCCGAATCAGAAAAAGTGAAAGCCGATGATATTATTCGCCGCCTCCTGGAAACCGTCCCGAAACCACGTGTTTAAAATTAAAGTGTAATCCATGGCAAACGTATTAAGATTTATCGATCCGAAGATTTTAGCCTCCATTTCCGGCATGGAATTGCGTGCAAAAACAGTTGTGGAAGGATTTCTTTCAGGATTGCATAAAAGTCCATATAAAGGCTTCAGCGTAGAATTTGCCGAATATCGTCAATATACTCCGGGCGATGATCCACGCTATATCGACTGGAAGGTGTTCGGTCGGTTCGATCGTTACTATGTGAAAGAATTTGAAGAGGAAACCAACCTCAATTGCCACATCGTTCTCGACTTGTCAAATTCGATGAGTTTTAGTTCAAACGATTTAACAAAACTTGAGTATGCATCCTATTTGGCAGCATCGTTGGCCTATCTCATTTCAAAACAGCGAGATGGGATCGGACTCGTAACATTTGGTGATAAAATCGAAACCCATATTCCTGCACAGGTTCGTTCAGGACATTTGCAGTCCATTTTACTCGAACTCAGCCAGTTGAAAACTGCTGAGAGAACGGATATTGGTTTGCCTCTGCATCAGGTTGCTGATGCAATAAATAAAAAAGGAATGGTTGTTCTCATCTCTGATTTGCTGGATGATCCTGAAAAAATCATACATGCGATCCAACACTTCAGGTTTCGAGGGCATGAAGTGCTCGTTTTTAATATTTTTGATGCAGCAGAAATCACATTTCCTTACCAAAATACGATAAAATTTGTTGGTCTCGAAGGGGAAGGCGATTTTACAGCGATTCCCTACAATGTTCGTGATGATTATTTAACAAACTTAAAAGAACATATCACCTATCTGGAA
>QQUM01000322.1 GCA_008501545.1 Calditrichota bacterium | reverse complement strand
GCCAGGAAAAAAGCACCCTGGGCTGGCAGTACCAAAAAAGACCTGTGGGTGTCGATTCTCTCCGGCATTTTTCTCGCAATCCATTTTGGTGCGTGGATTGGCTCATTAAAGTTAACCTCTGTCACGAATTCAACTGTTCTCGTATCGACATCACCGTTTTGGGTTGTCATCATTTCCCGGTTGATTTTTAAAACACGCATCCGCAGCGGACTGTTTATTTCGTTCTTGGTTGCATTTACAGGTGTTGTTTTCATGACACTATTATCGCCGGAAATTCATAACATGACAAATTCGCGTACCGGAGATTTCTGGGCTCTGATTGGTGCATGGGGTGCCGCAGGATATATTTTATGTGGACGTTTCGTGCGCAAACGGATGGAAAATCTCGACTATATAACCATCGCCTATTCCGTTTCCGGGATTATTCTTTTGGTGATTGCGGTGCTTTCAAAGCAACAACTGCTCGGATTCGAAATAAAAATTTATGGTTTATTGGTGCTCATTGCCTTGCTCCCTCAACTCATCGGTCACTCCACATTCAACTGGGCTTTAAAGTATTTATCCGCGCCATTGGTCTCTACTTTGTTGCTTGGCGAACCAATTTTTGCTTCTCTTTTAGCGTGGTTTTTCTTAAATGAATCCCACAGCCTTTTGCAAATCAGCGGTGGAATTTTAGTTGTGGCAGGCGTTGCCGGTGCAATTTGGTCAGAGACTTGAGATAGAATTAAAGAAACGGTTTACAAACAATTAGATATTGCTTAAAAAATAAAGAGAAGAAGCAACGATTCAATGCTCGAAGTAATTACATTAGGTACCGGCGCTGCTGTACCGACGCGATTTCGCAATTTGTCTTCAACGGCCGTTGTGCGAAACGGTGATGTTTATATTTATGATTGTGGCGAAGGAACGCAAATTCAATTGCGCCGCGCCAGAATTCGCCCGGGTCGGATAAAAAGGATTTTCATCTCCCATTTTCATGGTGATCACATTTTTGGTTTACCCGGGCTGCTCACCAGCCTGCAAATGGCCGGGTGCTCCCAGGAAATAACGCTTTATGGTCCGCAGGGGATTGCCGAATTTATCGAATTTCACAAGAATTTCTGCCAATTCACTCTAACCTTTCCACTGAAAATAATCGAGATTCCCCGAAGTAGTGAGGCCGAAGAAATCCGGGACAAAGGTATGGTGATAAAATGCCAGCCATTAAAACACCGCACTCACACACTTGGTTGGGCGTTCATTGAGGACATGCGTCCGGGTAAATTCAATGCCAAAAGAGCTCAGAAATTGGGCGTTCCCAGCGGCCCTTTACTCAGTAAGTTACAGGCTGGTGAGGATATCACGCTCGAAGATGGAAGGGTGATCCGGTCAAAAGAAGTTGTTGGTGAAAGACGCCCCGGACATCATGTGGCTTATTGCATCGACACCTCGCCTTGTGATGCTAGTGTAGAATTGGCAAAAGGCGCTGACGTTCTGGTACATGAAGCCACTTTTTATAGTCGAAATGCGGATGTTGCCGAAATTTCGGGGCACAGCACCGCACAGGAAGCAGCACAAATTGCAAAGCAGGCAGGCGTACATCATTTAATTCTTTCCCACTTCAGTGCCCGCACATTACCGGAAGATGAAGCGACAGTATTAGAAGAAGCAAAAGCTTTCTTTCCGGAAACATCGATGGCACATGATCTGGAGAGGTTTACTTTTGATTATGAGGATAAATGAACGATTGGACATAATATGAAATTCAGATCACTTTTTGTTCGTGGAAGCCGCAATCCAATTGGATTTTTACAAGCGATATTCCTGCTCCCTAAATTCATTCGACTTACATTTCGACTTTTACTGGACAGTCGTGTTCCGGTGTTTCCCAAAATCATTCTGGTAGTGACAGTCATTTATGCTATATCGCCTATGGACTTCATTCCGGAACTTTTACTGCCAATCATCGGCTACTCTGATGATATTGTTTTGCTTTTTTTTGCGGGGAGATATCTCCTAAAATCAGCGCCAAAGGAAGTCATGGATGAACACGTGGCTGATATTGAAGGGAAAAAATTGGACGCTTAATATCATTTATTTTTATTATTTACCTTCGATTCGTTCGGCATTACAGATGGTGTGTCATCAGGACATCTTTGGCATAGTTAACTGCGCTGTCGACATCATCGACAAGTTTGAAAAGTTGGAGATCTTTTTCACTGATCGTTCCCCATTTTACTAACGCATCAAAATTCAGCACATCATTCCAGTACTCTTTGCCATAGAGAACAATTGCCATTTTTCGCGTCGATTTTTGCGTCTGCATCAAAGTAAGAAGTTCAAAAAATTCATCCATCGTTCCAAATCCACCGGGAAAAACAAAAATACCTTTGGCTTTGTGAAGAAACCAATACTTGCGGATAAAGAAATAATGAAAGGTAAAGCCAAGCTCCGGGGAAATGTAGGGATTTGGCGCTTGCTCGAAAGGAATGCTGATATTCAGTCCAATCGAACGGCATCCCGCACGTTGCGCCCCAAGATTCGCTGCTTCCATAATTCCCGGCCCACCGCCGGAACAAATCACAAATCGATTTTCTTTTTTTATCGATTTTGTCCATAATGATAATTTCTCTGCGATCTGTGCAGCATCCTCATAGTATCGGGATAGTTTGACTTTATGTTCTGCAATCCGGGCCGCTGATGCCGCACCTTCATCCAAGTTTTCTTTGGAATTTTTATTTCTTACTAAATTATCACTGGCTGCTTCCGGAGACAATATTCGTGCTGAACCGAAAAAGACAAGCGTATCCTCGACATCGTGATGCTCCAGCCTTGCTTTTGGTTCCTCCAATTCACACAAAACGCGAATAGAGCGTGCTTCTTTACTTCGTAGAAATTCACTGTTATCATACGCTTTTTGTGGAAATCCTTTTAATTCAGCCATTGTCCTCGCCATTTCATTTTAATTCCAAAGTTTAATCTAATTTGTCAAGATTTTTCTGTGCGACATCATAGAGTTCGACATATTTCTCTGCGGATGCATGCCATGAAAAATCTGCTTGCATGCCGCGGGTCACCATTTTCTTCCAGGCTGGTTTGTTGCGAAACAGCTTCAGCGCACGATTTAATGTTTCAAGTAATTCTGTATCCGAATAATCAAAAAACGTCAACCCGTTTCCTTCATCAGGAACCTCATGATAATCCTTGACTGTATCTGCGAGTCCACCTGTTTTCCTCACAATTGGTACTGTTCCATAATTTAAAGAATACATCTGATTCAAGCCGCAAGGTTCATAGTGGGACGGCATGAGAAACATATCTGCCCCGGCTGTAATCTGATGCGCCAGGGCTTCATTGAAACCAATTGTCACCGCCACTTTATCAGGATATTTTTCTGCGATGTGTTGTAAAAATTGTTCGTATTCCGGCTCACCGCTTCCAAGAATAACAAACTGAACTGGTTGCTGAATAAATTCCTCCATTATGGGACGAAAAATGTCCAGCCCTTTTTGGATTGCAAGGCGTGTCACCATACCAATCACCGGGACTTTTGCATCATAGGGCAGATAAAATTCTTCGAGTAATGCCTGTTTATTTTTTTTCTTTTTTAAGAAGCTATCAAGGTTGTAGTTTTGCACCAGGTGACTATCAGAATCAGGGTTCCAGACGCCATCGTCAATGCCATTCAAAATGCCATACAAATCATCCTTTCGACCGTGGAGAACGCCATCAAGTCCCGCTCCAAACTCAAAGGTTTGAATTTCACGTGCATAAGTTTGGCTAACCGTCGAAATGATTTCCGAAAACATAATGCCCGTTTTAAGAAAACAGAATGAGTCATAGAATTCAAAAGGTCCACCTGGATAGTAATGCAGATAAGGCAGCCCTGCACCATAGATGGAATCTTTTGAGAAGCGTCCCTGGTACCCGATATTGTGTATCGATAAAAGTGTGGCAGTTTTTTCAAAGAGCCGGTCCCACCTGAAATTCATTTTGAGAAATGCGGGCATTAATGCTGTTTGCCAATCGTTGCAATGAATGACATCGGGTGTCCATCGTATGTTTTGCAGGATGCGTAGTACCGCTTGTTGAAAGAAGATAAACCGTTCAGCTTCATCAGGATCATTGGTGTACAGTTTACTGCGGTGATAAAAATCGGGGCAATCGATGAAATAAACTTCAGCGGGTGAACCTGGCAACGTGCCTTTCCAGGTATTAAAAAAATGGGTTGAGCGTCCCAGATTGACGCGAATGGCTTGATTTTCCGGATCAGGTTTCAAATTAAAATCGTCAATATTGATCGTGCTGTACAAGGGAAGAAATGTTTTTACATCTATTCCGACTTCGGTCAATGCTTTTGGCAAGGCACCGCTAACATCTGCCAGTCCGCCCGTTTTTGCGTATGGCACGCACTCACTTGACACAAAACAAACTTTCATTTGACATCCTTTTCGCTCTTTGTTTATGAGAACAAATTTATATTTTTCAACATAAAAGTCGTGGTAAAAGTAAAAAATATAAGCGAATACAGTCTTAACTCCAAACATTTCTTGAAAACTTTACTAATTGTGTTTTTCACCTGGTGAAAAGAAAACGGCAATTCGACTCATGTGAGAATATTGGCCATCACTTGTGAACGGGGCATTTGCAGGATAATCTGTAACAGAGGAGATAATTATGTCGTCAGCATGAGGACGACATAAGTAAAACAGGGCGATATTCCGGAAGGTGTAAAATTTAGATTAAATCGGGCTTATTTACGGATCGAATAACACAAGACGCACGGCGAGCAAAATGCGACTTTTTTTCAATTCATGTCTGTTGAGAAGAAACGCGCACAAAATAAAAAGGGCTATTCAGGTATTGAGTCAAATCTGTAAAGCCCTGCAGGACATTTTACAATCCTAAAAAACTTACATGTATTTATTAAACAGCTTTTCGAATTCCGCCTTTGGACGGACACCAATAACGGTCTTGAGAACCCTGCCTTCCTTTATGAAGAAGACAGATGGAATACTACGAATCTGGAACTGTCTGGCAATCTGCAAATTATGGTCAACATTTAATGAAGTAACCTTTACTTTGCCACCGTATTTTTGTGCCAACTCGTGCATGTAAGGTTTTATTATTCGGCAGGGGCCACACCACTCAGCCCAAAAGTCGACAACAACCAAACCTTCTGCATTGATGACTTCATCCTCGAAAGTTGCGTCGGTAACAGCAACAACTGTCGCTTTTTTGGCAACAGGTTTTTCATTCGTGCATGCAAAAGGAATGATCAATAAAATTATAATCAGAAGTTTCTTCATTTTTTCCTATTATTCCATTTTTTAATAAACAACAAAAAACGATCTTACGGGATAACTGCTGCAAGATCGTTTTTCAAATCGGTACCTGGTTTAACAAATATTATCCTGCATTATTTCTCTTTTTGATTCTTTTTTTTGCACTTTTGGTCAGCAAAGCATGCTTTATCGCTTCATCGGTTTCGCTAATGAAGGAAAATTTCATGCTCGCCCGAATTTCCTCCGGTACATCGTCCAGGTCTTTTTTATTCTTTTCCGGAAGAATTACCTTATCAATACCTGCCCGTTTGGCTGCCAACACTTTTTCTTTAATACCGCCAACTGGAAGCACAAGGCCACGGAGTGTTAATT
>QQUM01000812.1 GCA_008501545.1 Calditrichota bacterium | reverse complement strand
AGACTCTGCGGCCAAACGAATGCTGGACGCGGGAGCGTCACAAATACTAAACACGCGAAGCTTGTCTACGAGAATCAGGACAGATTATGAGTGAAAATGGAATTAAAAAAGAAACCGTCGAAATTCAACGTGAACTTTTCGATGCGGACAAATCAAAACTGAAAAAATACCAGGAACTCATCATCGGCGGGGGCGGGATGGGCAGCCTGATCAAATACGAACTCATTACCACCCTCACATCTTTTCTGCCCGGTGCTTTCGGGCTTCTGCTGCGCAGTAAACTTTTCCCAAAACTGCTTGGAAAATGCGGTCGCAACGTAACTTTCGGCACCAACGTCGTGTTGCGCCATCCTGGAAAAATTCATATCGGTGATAATGTGGTTATCGACGATAATGTCGTGCTCGACGCCAAAGGCGCAGATAACAAAGGCTTGTTTATCGGCAGTGGCGTATTCGTAGGTCGCAATTCGATTTTGAGCTGTAAAAACGGTGATATCATTTTAGACGACGACGCCAATATCGGATTTAACTGTGAGATTTTTTCTGCTAATGAAGTCTGCGTCGGTAAGGGTGTACTCATGGCGGCTTACACCTATCTCGTCGGCGGTACGCATACGTTTAACCGCACCGACATTCCAATGATTCAACAGGAAAGGGAAGCCCGTGGTATAACCGTAGGCGACGGCGCCTGGCTCGGCGCCCATGCGGTGGTATTTGACGGCACAAACATCGGCAAAGAATGCGTAATCGGTGCCGGCTCGATCGTGAATCGGGATATTCCTGACTGGCAGATTGCTGTTGGAACACCGGCAAAACCGGTGAAAGACCGCCGGCAATTGGCTGAAGATGAGTTTGCAGAGAGTGTTTAAGTCTTATTTGGAGATTTTTAATTATGGCTGATCCGATTCGCGTGTTGCACGTGATCGACAAATTCTCTATGGATGGAGTGAATCCCAGCAGCTGTTCCCGCCTTTTTGCCCAATGGATTCCACTGCATGATAAAGAGAAATTTCAGGTTGACGTCGCGGGATTACGTCCCAAAGATGCTTCCGGTGCGTATCTTGAGCAGCACGGCATAAAAGTATTTTACATTGAGGAAGGCAAATACAGCCCGAAAAACATTAACGCGATTGCAGAAATCGCCCGCAATGGAAAATATGATATTTTGCATTTGCACGGCTACAGCTCGGCAAATTTTGGCCGTTTAGCCGGTAAAAAAAGTGGCGCCAAAACAATTGTACACGAACATGCCGTACTCAAAGTGCTGCCGCACCAGTACATCATCGATTGGCTTTTGCGCAACAAAGGCGATGTCGGGCTCGGTGTTTCAAGGGCAGTGAAGGAATTTATGGTGAATGGCCGTTCGGTTCCATCAGAAGCAATCGACGTGATTTGGAACGGCATCCCCATCCAGGAATTTACCCGGATCGATGCCGCGAAAGTTGCACAATTCCACGAAAGCCTTGATGTGCCGGAAAATGCCTTTCTCATCGGCACGGTAACCCGTTTGCGTGAAGAAAAAGGCAATAAATATCTCATCGAAGCGTTCGCTGAAATCGCGAAAACCAATCCGGATGTTTATCTCGTTCTGTTTGGTGACGGGCCGTTGAAAGCTGAATTGCAGCAGCAAGCCAATACGCTGAATGTTGCGGCATGTGTACGGTTTACGGGATTTGTGGCGGATATTCCGGTTGCGCTTGGTGCACTCGACCTGGTTGCAATTCCCTCATTGCGTGAAGGATTTGGTTTGGCACTTGTCGAAGCCATGGCAGCGGGAAAGCCGATCGTTGCATCCAATGTTGGGGGGATGCGAGAGTTGGCTGAAAACGAACGCAATGCGTTGATGATACCACCGGCAGACACATCCGTATTGATAGCGGCAATGACAAGATTGATCAATGATAAGGCGTTACGCGTTCAAATATCTGCACAAGCGAAGGAAGACGCAGCCCAATACAGTATTGAAAAAAATGTAGAAAAGCTGGAAGCATTGTACACACGCATGACAAACGGCAGGAAAGAGTAACCCGATGTTCTCAACCTATGCCTACAAGCTCCGCTGGAGTTTTCGTAAAAATTGGCCTGATATTCAGGGTATTTTTTTAAAGAAGTATCCGGATTTTGTTTTTAATTCATCGCCATCTTCTCTGGACAATCAGGTTCCTGTTTTTGTTTTTCATTCTGTGGATCCGATCACATTTGAAGAGCAACTTCTGTATCTGAAAAAAAATGATTACAAGACACTCAATGCAGATGAATTATTCCAGATTTTAAAAGGGAAGAAATCGCTGCCCGAGCGTTCCGTTGCACTCACATTTGACGATGGTGTTGCCTCGTTGTATTCTGTTGCCTGGCCATTATTAAAAAAATATGAATACCAGGCGATTTCCTTTTTGATTCCCGGCTGCATTCCCGATGATGCACCCGCATCGGCCAGTTTCGACGATTATTTGTCCGGGCAAGTGGCTTTTGAAAAATTACTCGAGCGGGAACAAGGCGATTTCCCTTTGTGTTCCTGGCAGGAAATAAATGAAATACACCAGTCGGGAGAGATTGATTTCCAGGCACACACCATGTACCACCATCTTGTGAATGTTTCCCCGAAAGTGGTTGATTACATCAATCCCAACTTCGATTTTTATTTTTATGCAAATGTTCATGTTCCCGTTTACTATGAAGAAGGTACACCAAACTATAAACGGGATGTGGCCTCCGGGACACCGGTTTACCGGGCAGAACCCCGCATGCGTGGCGTGCCCCAATATTTTGATAATGAAGATGTGCGTAAAGCCTGTGTTGATTTTGTGAAGGGAAAAGGCCGTGCCAGTTTTTTTATGAAAGTTGACTGGCGGCAGCAATTGAAGAAACACCATCAGCGGCAAGGGGAAAAATTTGGCCTGGGAACATATGAGAGCCAGTCAGAAATGCGGGATAATATTTTATGGGATTTTAAAACCTGCAAAAAAGAAATTGAAAAAAATATCTCTGGAAAAAAAGTGGAGCATTTTTGTTTTCCCTGGTTCATCGGTTCGGATACGGCAGTTGAATTAGCACGGCAGGCTGGATTTCGCTCGCTTTATTGGGGCGTACTGCCGGATCGCAAGTGTAATTCAGCGCATGATAATCCTTTGCATATCGTTCGAATTGAAGACCGCTTTTTGCACTTGCTACCTGGCGCAGGCCGCCGTTCTCTGCCACAGGTCGTATCAGAAAAAGTATCGAAATATTTGCCGATATTTAAAAAACGACTGCAGAATGCACGGTAATCGAAGTTCATCCATGAGAGCGTCATTCCGGCATGCTTTTAGCCGGAATCCATCAGCAAACAAACGAGGACTAGTATGATTTTTGGAAGTTTAGGCGAAAATATAAATGTGATTTCCCCGGCGGAATATTACGCGACAACCTGGGGTGTGCGTGATATGCATAGGCTGGAGCATGAATACCACAAAGACCAATTTTCCCTGGCGATGACCAGCTCAAAAGCCCCTTCCCACGATGCGGGGCATATTTTGTATCACAATCCAGATGCTGCGGTGACGATTGCCGTCTACGGTCATATTTTTAACATCGCTGAATTAGCCGGACAGCTTGGCTCCTTGTTTGATGGAAATTATCAAACGAGTGTTGGCATGGCCATCTTTCATGGCTATGAAAAAGAAGGCGCGGCATTTTTCTGCAAGTGTAACGGGAATTTTGTCATCGTCATTCGTGATGAACGGAAAAACCGGCTGTGGATCGTTCGGGACCACCTTGGTATTGAATCCCTTTATTTTTATCGCAAGAACCAACTTCTGTATTTCAGCTCAAGTTTGCACCAGTTGGCGGCCTCGCCACAGATCGATGCCGGATTAAGCTCAGTTGCGGTGATGCGCTATCTGCTGTTCAATTATAATCCCTATTTCGACACCATGTACGACGATGTGCAGAAATTGCGCCCGGGCTACATGCTGCGCATTGAAGATGGTAAAATGATTATCGATCCGTACTGGTATATTTCATTTAAAGATCAATTCAAAAAAACAGACAAAGAATACAAAGAAGAACTCATCGAGTTGTTCAATGATGCCATTCGTTTGCGTCTCGACGATAAGCGATTCCGGACTGGCGTCTATTTAAGTGGCGGGATGGACAGCAGCACAATTACCGGCTTGATGCGGCCGATGGTGGAAGGACCGATTCATTCGTTCTCTTTCCGTTGCCGTGGTAAAACTTTTGATGAGTCATATTACGCCCGGTTTATGAGCGAGAGCTACAATACAACGCACCATGAAGTGCCTTACGAAGCTGAAGACGTGCACCGCATTGCACAAGTTGCCGCCGCCGCTGATGAACCCTTCTCCGATATCGGGATTGAAGTGGCGTCTTATTTATTGGCCGAAAAAGCCTCCGGTGTCGTGGACTATGTGCTCACAGGCGACGGTGGGGATGAACTTTTTGCCGGCCATCCGGTTTACCAGGCTGATGCCATGGCGGAAAAATTTGAGCGTATACCGAAAGGTGTGCGTACGCCGCTGACAAGTTTATTGCAAAAGTTACCTGACACAGAAGCGAAGAAAAGCTTGCTGGTCAAGGCAAAACGTTTTTCCTACAGTGCTGGATTTTCATCTGATTTGTTTAGTAACCGTTGGCGAATTTATTATACCGATCCAGAGCTAAAAAGACTGCTGACACCGGACTGGTATCAAAAATTGACCCAGAAAGACGCGCTGCAGGACATCAAGAATCTCTACCATGAAGCCGATGGTGGCGATTTTCTCAGTAAGACAATTTATGGTGATTATTACACAGTGACGGGCTTTTATTTGCGGCGAATGGAATTGACGCGCCAATTCGGTCTCGAAGGCCGCTACCCATTGCTCGATTATCGATTGGTTGAATATACATCGCGCATACCGTCGAATTTGAAACTGGACGAAAAAGGGCAGACCAAGGCCATTTTTCATAAAGTCATGGCTGGTGAATTGCCCGATGAAATCGTTTTTCGCACGGATAAACTCGGTCACAGCGTGCCTTTTAAGAACTGGCTGCGCCACAAACCGATTGTGCAAAATGTTATACGTGAATATCTCACACCTGAGGCGATCAGCAAGCGTGGTATTTTCGATAATGACTTCGTGCAAACTTTGTTTAAGCGTCACATCAGCAAAGCGGATAATAACAGCCATCGCTTGTGGGCCTTATTGACCTTTGAACTCTGGTGTCGTGAGCATTTGGACAACCGCAAAGTGGAAAAAGTCGTCGAAGCCGAACTTGTGTAATTATGAAACGAATAAGCGGATTTTTATTAAAAGGCCTGATCAGCGTTGCGCTCATCAGTGCCTTACTTTATTGGAAAGTCGACCTGGATGAATTGGGACAAGCCTTTCAGCAGGTCGATTATCTTCTGTTTACGGTTTCAACACTGCTCTTTTTTTTTCAGCAAGGTGTTATCGCCTGGTGCTGGCAAGTCGTGTTGGAAGCACAGGATAATCACATTCCGCTTCGTCGTATTTTACAGGTACACTGGATCGGAGCGTTCTTTGGCACATTTATGCCAACGAGCATTGGGATGGACATTGTTCGGGCATTCAGTCTGAAGAAGTACCTGAGCAATGGCGTGCATGCGATGAGCTCCATGTTTGTGACCCGTGTCGTCGG
>QQUM01000069.1 GCA_008501545.1 Calditrichota bacterium | reverse complement strand
ATATGGATTCGGCCCCACTTCTTGCCAATCGCCTCCGATGCGTTGGTTATCAGGTTCATGACCACCTGACGGATCTGAGTTGGATCCCCTTCAATCGGTGTGAGTTCTGTCTCAAATTCATAAACCAAAGTGATATCTTTCGAAATAGACACTTCCAATAAATTTGCCATTTCCTGCACAAGCTCAGACAAGTTTATGATTTCCAACAAAAATTTACCTTTACCGGAATAGGCCAATAGCTGTGCCGTCAGATCTGCAGCTCTCTGACTTGCAACTTCGATTTGTCGAATTGAATCGGCTACCTGAGATTCAGGATTTAATTCCATCAAGGCCAGGCCTGCATTGCCAAGGATACTGACCAGTAAGTTGTTGAAATCGTGTGCAATCCCACCCGCCAGGACATAAAGGCTTTCCAGCTTTTGTGCGTGTTGGATCTTTTTTTCCAACTGTAATTGCCGGCGTTGGTCTTTATTGATCTCTGTCACATCGCGTGCTATGGTGACAAGTATCCACCGACTTCCTGAATCAGTAAAAGAAGGCACTTTGACGACATCAAAATACAGTGGTTCATCTTCCTTGTTGATAACAGCTTCATATCGCTTGAATTCATGCTGCTGCCAGGTTGTTTCATCGTATTTGCTCGAAACTTCAAAGAATTCCTTGTTCGTTTTTGCTTCAGCTTGCAGCTCCTGATCTGTTCGGCCTTTATACTTCACGTCTCTTAGGCCAAATTTTGTTTCAACAGCGGAATTGGCGCCGAGCCACCTGCCCTGGGCATCTTTCAGGATAATTAAATCCGGCGAAGAGTTTATGACTGTTTTCAGTTGTTTTTCACTTTGCTCCAACTCAGCTTGAACCTGAACTTTTTCAGTCACATCGACCAGCGTACCTTCATAATAGAGGAATTCACCACTTTGATCACGTACAGCCCGGTCGTTCATAATAGCTGTAATAATGCTTCCGTCTTTACGTTTTAACCGCAACTGCCGGTCGTGCAAAAAACCGTGTTCGTCAACCTCTTTTGCGAGTTGGTATCTGTCTTCCGGATTTAAGTAGATATCAACCGGCAAATTCAGTTGCATCATTTCTTCTTCAGAATCATATCCCAGCATCTTAATAAGCGAATTATTTACTGTGATAAACTTTCCGGATTTTGTGCTTTGATAAATCCCCTCAACAACATTATCAAAGATACTTTGATATTTTAATTCCGAATTTCTGTACTGGGTATGTGAGGATATACGCCGAAAAGTGGCCGAAAGGTTGTGTGCCAGCGCTCTTCCAAGTTTTATTTTTTCCTGGGAGAGTGCGTGCATCTCATTGAAATATACGACGAGTGTGCCAATAATGCGCTTTTGCCCTGTCAGGGGGAAATAGATGCACGATTTGAGAGATTGCTGGCTTAGGAGATATTTCTCAAATTGGGGTAATTCAGAATACTCAATATTTAAAAATTCAGTGGGTTTTGCATCGATATCGTCTACATTCCAAGGACAAAATGGAACACATCGCGTCTCATATTCATCAGATAAACCGCAGAAAAATGAGAATGAGCGCTGCTGGTTATAATGCTGGATGGAGCAGATATCTGTTTCAAAAAGCTCCCGGACACTCTCTATTGTGATTACATGAACTTCATCGAATGTGTTGGTTTTATTCAGCTTTTCGACGAAAGTCAATAACAATTGAGTCGCCGCATAATCTGTGCTGAAATTTTTTAAATTTGCGGAAGTCTGGGAAAATTCTGTCTGTTTTAATCGTAATTTTGTCTGTGGCAGAACGAATTTTATGATTGATTTTAGTGCAGATTCAAATTCCGAATACAGCACATTGTGCACCATTACTTCATGGAATTCATAACGCAGATCGGGGCTTAATTCCTTTTCAGAGAGGATGACAACAGGGATATGGTACCGATCAACAACTTTGAGCGCCAGACTTAGCACCTCATCATGAGATGTCTCCGGACAGTGAAGAATTAAGAGATCCACCTCATTTTCACACTGAACCAATATTTGGGTTGAATTACATTGATCGATGTGAGTCACGGCGTAATGAAAAGATTGGCTAACCTTTTCCAGTATTTTCCGTCGGCCGGCATCGTCTATGGTTTCGACAATGCTACCCATGTTTTCTTCGATCGTATGGCTATCATCCTGATGAGTACGATGAGACATAAATACCTTTATATTTTTCCCAAATATCGCTTGCGCGATGCCAAAATTTGATAGAAGTGCAGATGTGAACTGGTGAGTGTAATTACGGGATCCACCTTTTACTGCCCCGATCTAAATATAGATGAAGCGAAGAGATCGTGCAATCACTTTTTCCTAAAAGGTAAATTTTCGCTGTTACTTACATGCCATCTGGTTTTTGCCAAGACAAAAAAGACAATTATTTAATACTATATGGAAGTTTTCTAAATGCTCGCAGGACAGCTGCAGGTAAACGAGCAGGGGTGTGTCGGATAAGCGGGTGGAGTTGAAAAATTTCATCGTTTAGTCAAACATTATGACAGCTTAATATTTCATTGGGGATTTGCAAATTTAAGCTATTAAAATGAAAATAAACAATCAAATTCATATAATCATAAAATAAATCTACCGTTAACAGCATATTATTTATACTGCTATTCGGTCATCGATAAATTTGTAATCATAAATTTTTTGGCTCCTATTTCTTCATTTTTCCCATTAAACAAACGCACTTCATTTTCACCAATGTGGGAACGATTACCGATTTTCCAATCCCAGGTTCGATAGCTTTTACTTTGTGTAATTCGGATTTCTTTTTTATGAATTAATTTTCCCTTCGAATACCATTTTATCGTAATATCCTCTGCCTTTCTGGGCGTGTGTATGCGCGCATAAACACAGATTCTCGAACCTGTAATAAAAGTTGTGCGAATATCGACCGGTTCTTTGTTTTTCACTGAAGAACACATTACCAAATTAGTTTGCGGATCATCAATCCAAGCTGCAGATACCGATGCTGGTGATACTGAAGCAGTCGCAACAGGTCTTCCCAGTTCCAGAATTCTTTGATTTGCATATGTTACTTCGCTTCGATTTTGTTTCCTTTTTACGAAATTGGTCCACAGATCCAACTTTTGCTTGCGAGTTTTATCATCATTATTATCCCACATCTTGGCTTTTTCATAGGCACCAACGATGCGCTGGTATGTCTCTGCGTTTTTTTCAATAACTGTCATTGAATCTTTGCTGATATACGCACTATAGTCTTCAATAAATTTCTGGTACTTTGATAAAACTTCAGCATAGCTATAAGAAATATCCTCACTTTGCGCCAGGAGTTTTGCATATCCCTGCTTTGCTGCATTTAATTTGTACTCCCGAAGTGCACTATAAAATTTCTCTTTGATTGGATGTGCAAAATAAATTAACGATAATACAGAAATGGACATCAACGTAACAAGAGTGAATTTTTTCAAAAACCTGCCAAATGGGATACTTTTTTTACCCGCGGCTTTATTTAATTCCCGGTTTTTCGCAGATATTTTCGCTTCTTCAAGGCGATCCTTTAAACGCCGTATTTGTGATGTATTTCGATAATCGGTACTGAACTCATCCACTTCATCCAGCATTCTTTCCAGGCCCCGAATAGACGTTCTCCGGTTTATTTGTTTACCTAAACGTCCAATTATTTCATCTTCTATCTCTTTCAGCTTGTCACCAGCAAAAAGAGCAATGGAATCCAGCAGTTTTTGAAATTCCGGATCTATAATTTTTCCATTCCAATGGATCAAACTTGCTGTCTGAAACTGACCAAATCCAATTGGGATTTCCACATCTTCAATTAAAGCCGGTACAAGAACATTTCGATCTCGCCCTCTTCCGGCCTCATCCATGACCCAGTTGGAATCTATAGATTTGTTGGACCATAACACTAACACACATTTTGAGTTTGATAAGGCGGATATAATTGCTTTTGCATATTTTTGTCCACTGAGCAGTTCTTTATCCCACCACACATCATAACCACATTTTATAAGCACTTGTGCAAGTTGTTCAGCTTTAATTCTATCTTCACTGGAATAGCTAAGAAACACATCATTCATCGCCACACTCCAAAAGAAAAAAGTTAATTACAAGCCACAGATTGATGAACGGGAACACTGCAAGTGGTGTTGTGTCAGAGAGGTAGTTGCAAACAAAAAAAATTTAACCAGAATCTGTAAATATGAAGATTGAAATATTACGATGCAAAAATAACAAAGAAGCAAGCCCCAAAATAATTCATGCTATAAAATCGCCTAATAAATTACAAAAAGCCAACAAAGAATCAAATTCTTTTTCCAGGAAGGATTTTCGCAAGCATGCAGAAAAGTTAATGAAGCGGTAGTGAATTTAGGAATCCCAGAAATTGAAAAAGCATGATCTCAGCATGAGATATGGCCAAAGCTTCAAGTGCTCGTCATCCAATTGGCTTGATATAATCGATGGATTGAATCTGAATAGCTGAATAGCTGAATAGGCGAAGATCAAGGAAGGAAAAAGCCGGAAGGTATGAACTCATTCCGGTTTCATTAAAAGATTAATAACAAAGAGATTACGTTATTCTAGCGCAAAAGTAGCATTTTCATATTTTTTTTGAAAACAGACGTACTTAGCTGGTAAAAATAAAAACCACTGGCCACCGGAGAACCCATCTCATTCTTGCCATCCCAATTCACACTGTGAAAGCCTGCTTCCATATGACCAGCCTGCAAAGTCCTCACATGTTTGCCCAGCGTATCATAAATTGTTAACAGGATGATACCTGCCTGGGGCAAAGAATAATTGATGGTGGTCTCAGGATTAAAAGGATTTGGTGAATTTTGCATCAATGCGTATTCCTTTGGCATGTCAGACGCATCGTCGACGAGAGATTCACCAATCGTAGGCTTTTCAAGATGAAACCGGATATTGTTTCCCTGAGAATCGTTGGCACCGAGTTCGACAATTCGAAAGTCAGTGCCACCAAATGCACCTCTAGTTTCAACTTTCTGGAACAGGAATCGTGCAACAACACCCGCGCGTTGGCTTCCAGCACTGCCTTGTTTCCTGCTCAAACCAAGCCAGACCGTTTTCGTTTCAGGTTCATTTTTGATCACATTCAACACATCCCCCTGAAACAATTCTCCCGGCTGTGCACTGAGAAGGCGCAAACCGTCCAACTGCCCGTATTGTAATCCGAGGGATATCCCGAACAGATCGGTGGCACCCTGTGCGCGCAATTCCAGCATAACTTCATTTGGTTTGTCTGGCGTTGTCACACATACGGGATTCAAAAATGCGGGTGAAGCCTGTGTCACAACCGCTCGCCGTTTACCTGTTGTTGCGATCGTTCCATCGCAGGTATTTAACCAGTTTAACCCAATGACTCGAATATCACTCTGACCAACTGCGCCATTGCCATCAGCATCTGCATATGTTATTTTCAACTGCTCCCATGGAACTGCTTTTTTCATACTCCAGCTCACATCATCGTTTTGCCGTGCGTAGCCGGATTTACTCCAAAACTGGCCAAGACGGATGACATCTGCCTCATCGACAATTGCATCATTGTTCGTATCGCCTGGCCACACGGGAAGGCCGACGAGGCGAATCGAATCAGAGGCTGTTCGTAAATAAATCGGAT
>QQUM01000750.1 GCA_008501545.1 Calditrichota bacterium | reverse complement strand
CTGAATCATATCGGCGCGTGGGATTGGTTCGATGCGGTGGTTGGCAGTGATGCTGTGAAAAACCACAAACCCGCCCCGGATGTTTTCCTTGAAGCTGCCCGCCAAATCGGTATTGATCCTGCGAAATGTTGTGCTTTTGAAGACAGCGATATGGGGATTAAGTCAGCACGTGCAGCGGGAATGGATGTTGTAGACGTGCGAAAATTAGTTTGATATGAGTCGAATCTCTACGCGGCAATTTATCGCTTCAGCATATTTTTTACTTCAGGCTCGTACTCATACGGCAAACTCTCGGCCAGCCGCTCCCACGCCATGTAGCCATACGTATGCAGCTGGAAGTTATCCCAATAGCGGCCATTTTTCTCCACACGCACCGAATCATCACCGGTCTCAATAGTGGAGCGTTGTGCGCCAACCCACCTTTTTTGCAACTCAAAATCTGTCAAATAGTCCGGATCTTCTTTCTCCCGATCAAAACGCACGTAGAGTTTGTTGTCCAGTTTGAGCCAGTATTCGCCGGGTGTTGCGGTGGGCGAAATGATTTGCGCAATGTTGACCGGTTTATTTTTGAACGTTTTATCAATCGCCAGCCGGCTGCGCTCGCCCGGGTAGGAGATGCTGAATCCGGTATCTTTTAGAAAATCACGTGACAGAAGCAGTTGCAATTTCTGCTTCCCTTCAAAATCCTTTATCAAATCAATGCGATGTTTTCTCGCGTAATGCCTTAACTCCTTTTGTGTCAGATTTTGTATGCGTTCACCCGTTCGGACAAGCGCAGTGATGAGATGTCGGGTTGAACCTTCATAAGCCTTTTTTCGCTTTTTGCGCCACTCTTTTTTCTGCTTTTCTGATTTTGGTTCCAGCAGGGTGAACTTGGGATTGCCAGCGTATTTTGTGTGTTTTCCTTTCGCTAGAAAATAGCGCAGGACATACTCAATTTTATAACCCAATCCTTCGTTGAGAATCACCAGTGGCTGCGAAGCTTCTGCCACGAGTGCACCTCGTTTGTTTTCGTACAAATCGAGACAATAGGGATTCTCGATCTTCGTTTTCTCGGCATTGTCTGTTGTCCCGAGCAAATGGTTTTTGAACTGATTAAATTTCTTGCGCCAGTCTTTTTGTTCCGAAGCTTTGACGACGATGGTTTCCCCCTGCAAAACTTTCGGTTTCAATTTAAACAGGTAAACTTGCTCCATCGGCACTGTCACGCGAATTTGCCGGCTGTAGACCTCATAACCAATCATCGAAACAACGATTTCAAACTGGCCTGCAGGTGCATTTTTTATAGTGAAATTTCCATAGGCGTCGGTGGCATCACCCATCATCGTATTGGCGAGAAAGACGTTGACACCAAGCAGTGGATTACCGGTTTTTCGATCGATAACTGTGCCGGTAATATCCTGTTTTAGATTTTGGCCAAAAGCAATGAGTGGATAAAAAACACAGAGTAAAATCAGATAGCTATATTTTTGTATTGAAGAAGACATCGTTTTCGCCTAATGCAATTTTTCGAATACATTTTCAGGAAGAGAATTCTTCATTCCGTCTTATTTGCTTTCCGGCGTCCAGATCAAGGACAAATTGTAGACAGAAAAACTGTCGAAGTTATCAAAATTTTTTGAAGCTGACGGTTGTTTCATCCTTGCCAAATCAAGTTTGGCTGTCAGCGACGATTGGTCATTGAACAACCCTTCGATAGGAAAGGCAACTCCCAGGCCGTAAGTAAAATCTGAAAGTTCGTCCTTATTGGATTCCGGATAGCCGTAATCATTCCGGTTTTCATTGTAATATCCAAGTCGCATGGAAACCATCTCCATAAAGGTGAACTCAGCGCCGGTGCGAATGCCGGAATAATAATCTGAATTGAGTAATTCGACGTATTCGACCTGCCAGGAAACGCCATATGTTTTTATTGGTGTAGCATTTAAAGTGCTCGATCCCCATAGCAATTGATAGGATGCTCCGGTACGAAAAGAAATAGGCAATGCGGCTTCCTGTGTATAAACTCCTATCTCTTCCAACTTCAATTTCGAATCGTTGATATTAAATAAACTTGCACCGAATTTTAAATTCTGATTTTCTGTGAGATGGAAAGTTTGTATCAAGCCAATATCAATGGGTAGGGTTGCATCGTCAAAATAGCCTTCATCACGAACATAATTTAAATTTATCCCCGCATGCAAGTTGTGTACTATTCTTGAGGAAAGCGACAGTGTATACATTGTAACTGCCGGTGTGAATGTTTCCCCGGGTCCGTCCGGGAGTTGAACGGAAGACATACTTTGCGATTCACCGAAACTAAAGCGGAAAAAACTCAGTCCGACCGCGCTGCGATCGCCCCATTCGCCGGTGATGCCGGCAAATAGATAATTGGCATCGTTAAAACCATAATAGGGTGAAGCGTACGACGTGCTCGCCGTACGTCCCTGGTTGAGACTGATAGCAGCGGGATTGTAAAATGAACTGTAGGCATCGGCATTGGTAGCAACCATGGCTTTGCCCATCGCTTCAGCCTTTGCGCTGGGCTGCCGCCCGAAATAGAAGTAATCCAGGGCATCGTTGTAATCCTGAGCTGCAGCGCTACTGCTCATCCACATGCAGGCGATTCCGGTGGCCACGAGTATTTTGGTGAGATTTGATTTTTTCTGCACAGCCTATCCTCCCTCAAATTGAATGCTTTTAATAAAACTCACGCAATCCGTTTTAGTTTCACTGATCACCATCGCGAATATTCTGAAAAATTGCAAGGAGTTTTTACAATGTTGACACGATATTCAGCTCAACCGTTTCGGTTATTCGGCGTTCTTCCCGCATTCCGGCCTGTCATGCTGAAAACATTGTTTCAGGTTCTAACAATGGGGCGAGTTGGGACCCGATCTTCTTCTAAAATCCGTAATCCCTAATTCAAAAGGATAATCTTCTGCACAGACTTTATCCCGTCACCAATCAAAATAACAAAATAGACACCCTGCGGCACTTGCACGCCAGATTTATCTTGTCCATCCCAAAAATAAGTGTAAAGACCACCGGCTGTATGGTCATCCGCAATTGTTGCCACGTGTTGTCCCAGCGTATTGAAGACCAGTAATTTTATGTGCATAGCATTCGGTAATCCAGCGGTGAACTTAATTTTGTTGACAAAAGAACGGTCGAATGGATTCGGCATACCCCGGCTCAGGTAAAAGGCAGTCGGCAACCTTTCGGATGCAATTCCAGTGTTTTTCTGTTCGATGCGCCAGATAACGGACACTGAATCAGTGCCATCGCTGACGACACCCCGAATGTGTTGTGGCAGGATATCCTGTGCAAAAAAGCGGAGTGAGTCGGTTGATGCGAGAAATACAGTATCGCTTTCAGACTCGCTGAACCAGGCAAAAAACAGGCTGTCGTCGTCTGCATCCCCGGCATTGATCGAAAACACATGCTGTTCCGATGTTCCCAAGGTGATGGATGATGTTTGTGGTGAATAAGATTCGATTTGTGGTGGTCGATTTACATTTTGCACAGAAAGAATAATGGTTGTATCACTGGCATTTTTAAAGGCGTCCTGCACGCGGAGATTTGCATGGTATGTTCCCGCCTGAGTGTAATCCGGTTTCCAGTAAATTTTCAGGCTGTCACCTTGCAGGAGTATTGTATTTTTCGGAAAGCCGGTTGCGCTGAATGCAACCGGATCTGCTTCCGGATCCTGCGCTCGAATAACATAAGATGTGAGTTCGTTTTCAGTGAAGTACAACGTATCGGGCGATAAAATCTGCGGCGGTAGATTGATTGTCTGTTGATTCGATATCGCCGAAGCCGTGAAAATGATGGGTGAATTCTCAAGATGTGCATCATTGAACATGGCAGAAGCCGATAGTTGTTGCGAGTCAATACCCACAGAATCGCCCAGAATCCAGGTACATTTTGCATGACCGAGGCTGTCGGTTTTTACGCTCCTGGTTGTGCTGCTATCGGTAAAGCATCCACCACCGTTTGCAATTTGGAAAACCACCACAACATCAGGCGCCGGTGCGCCAAGGGAATCCGCTATTAAAATCCCGGGAGAAATATCCAGCGCTGTTTTGACGAGCGCTTGCTGATTGTTGCCCTGATGGAGCATCATTCTCGTGGGAGCGGCTGTGTAAACTGTCCACCGCGTTAAAATGCGGGATCCGGTTTTTAATTGAATGGTGGATGGTTCTAAATAGCTGGTCGGCGCTTTTATGAAAGTTTGCACAATCCCTGAAGAATCCGATTCGGCAGTGAAGGATGATGTATCATTCGAAAATTTCCCACGTCCTGTGACAACCTCAAACGTGGCCGCATGCCCGGCTTCCGGAATCGTATTGCCGAGACTATCGATGAGCTGCACACGCACCGGCTGTGGCAGCATTTTCCCAAAGGAACCAACCAGTAGCGAATCATCCAGACGAATGCCGGCGAACGGTGCCAGCGGGATCGCCCGCAAATGAAACGCAACACCGGGAAACTGGTCGGCATATTCGAAATACGGCTTTACTTCGATGCGAACCGGACCAGCACGCGGTCCCATCCAGGGTGAAATCGAAGCCAGGCCTTGTGTATCTGTCGTATCGATAAAAACCGAACGCCCGGCAATTGTTGCTGCTGAATCCGGGATAGACCATTGGAGATGAATTCCCTGCACGCCAATTCCGGCCGAATCGACAACCTGTGCGACAAGGGTTTCATGTGTTTGTTGCGTTGCTGGTGTATTTTGGCTATCGCCAGAAATTATCAGCAATTGTGTTGGAATTCTCTTGATCGCAGTGGCTGATGTTTCAAAGATGGTGTCCGGCAGAGCCTCGACGGAAAAAGTTAAAGTACACGGTCCGGGTACCTGACCAAGTTGAAAATATGCGGAGGCTATGCCTTGTGAATCTGTTTGAATTAAAGCGGATGGCAGAATATTCGCATCGGCAACAGATGTCATGAAGTGGACAGGGATACCGGCAACCGGATTTTCAAATTGATCCTGTACACGAACAACAAAAGGTGTCGTCAGTGTATTGCCGATGTAACCAGTCTGGTTTTCGCCGGTGAGCAGCGTGAGGAAAGCCGGTGTATCTGCAATCGCCTCAACCGTAATTGACGATTGAACGTTGGCATCATAAGTTTGCACATGATAGGTATAGGTACCACTTCGCGTTGGCAAATTTGGCGTGAACCATACCAAACCGGATTGATCCGAAAGCTGCTCATCCGTCGAAGTCGCAACACCATCGGCTGGTATTTGATTTTCCGGCATCAACTGAATTTGATCGAGCAGTATGTTCGTCGAGATATTTTGCAGCGCAAGCTGAAAAGTAAAAAGGGAATCACCGGCCGGGATATGTGTGTTTTGTATTGTCCCGATTTGCCGCCAGTGCCAGCCTCCGGTGAAATTCTCGCTCATCTGCAATTCCCAGTCAGGCAATTGTGCGCCGTTTAGCGCAATTGAAATGTGTTCATTGCGTGCTTGTTTTTGTCTGAACCGAAGCCAAATGTTCGACTTGTTCGCGGATTTTTTCGTAAATGTATAGGCAAGTTCATTTTCGGAGAAGTTCGATTCATAAACACCCAGGGACTGCCCATGTCCTGCGCTGGAATCCGACAAGCGAAAAAATGGAAATGAAAACAGGGATTCTTCTGCTTCAAGTAAAG
>QQUM01000769.1 GCA_008501545.1 Calditrichota bacterium | reverse complement strand
GAATTGAGACGAGCTGAACTCAATAATGCACTTGAAAGAAAAAATTTTGAAGCACAAAAACTAAAAGAAGTTGATGAGATGAAGTCCCGCTTTTTTGCAGACATTTCCCACGAGTTCCGCACGCCACTGACTTTGATTCTCGGGCCATTTGAAAAAGTGTTGGCCGGGATAAAGGACAAGGATGAGCGCAACGATTTGCACGTGATGCGAAGGAATGCCCTGCGGCTGCAACGGCTTGTGGAACAATTACTCGATCTCTCACGCATTGAAGCGCATCGCATGCCACTTCATGCGCAATTCGTAGATATCGTGACGCATATCAAAGAATGGACCGCTGCTTTCGTGTCACTGGCCGAAAGTCAGGACATTCGTTTTGATCTGAAATTGCCGAAAGAGGACCTCCCGGTTTATGTTGATGTTGAAAAAATTGAGAAAGTCGTCTTCAACTTGCTGAGCAACGCTTTTAAATTCACACCGGAGAGTGGAGAAATTTCTGTAACAGTCTGTAAAAAAAGTTGGGATGTAAATCCTGACAGGGTTTTGAACCCTGTCAGGATTGTTGCGTCTGACTGCTTATCGATTACGGTAAGCGATAGCGGCATCGGCATACCGCCGGATCAGCTGTCACATATTTTCGATCGATTTTATCGGGCCAGCGATGCATTGGCGGGTGAACAACGTGGGACCGGCATCGGGCTGGCGCTGGTGAAAGAACTGGTTGAACTGCATCACGGTGAGATTCGCGTTGAGAGCGAACCGGGGAAAGGTTCGAGTTTTACCATGCTGCTACCCCTCGGTCGGGATCATTTAACAAATGACGAAATAATCGATCCGGCAGGTGCTGACACGAAACAGGAATTTCGAGCCAACGTTCCAAAATCGACGACTGACTCATTATCCCAAAAGGAAATCAGTTCACCCACAAAACCGACTTCCACTCTCACGCCATCGACTTCCGGCGGTCGTATTCTTGTTGTTGAAGACAATGAGGATATGCGGCGTTATCTGCGCAATGCTTTAAAGCAGAATTTTGTGATAAGTGAAGCCGGGAATGGCGAGAAAGGATTTCAGGCTGCACTTAAAAAGAATCCGGATTTAATCATCAGCGATGTGATGATGCCGGTGATGGGTGGCTTCGCACTTTGTGAAAAGCTTAAAACCGATGCCAGAACCAGCCATATCCCGGTTATTCTCCTGACAGCACGCGCTGGCCAGGGCGATAAATTGGAAGGACTGGAAATCGGCGCAGACGACTATCTCACCAAACCTTTCGATACGCTTGAATTGCATATCAGGGTGAAAAACCTGATTGCACAACGCCGCCGTTTGCGTGAGCTGTTCACCCGCAATATTCTGATTCAACCCAGCCAAATCACCGCAACCTCCATCGATGAAGAATTCCTGCAGCGGGCAATGGATATCGTTGAAAAATATATCGCTGATAGCACTTTTCAAATTGAACAGTTCTGTCGTGAAATCAGCATGAGCCAGTCAACTTTAAATCGCAAATTGCATGCATTGACCGGTTCATCCGCCAATGGCTTCATTCGTTCAATGCGTTTAAAACGTGCCAGCCAGCTTTTGCAGCAAAAGAGCGCAACGATCGTGGAAATCGCTTATCAGGTTGGTTTCAATAATCCCTCTTACTTCGCACAATGCTTTCGCGAGCAGTTCGGCGTCGCCCCTTCAGATTATTCCGCCAGCCCTGAGAACTCCAAAATTTAGCTGGTTGACCAAAATCTGGCATATATTGACGGATTACTGGTCGCATCCCTGCCAGCGCAAAGTTTAAATTCAACACAAAATGTCATTATCGTTTGGTGAGCCGCTTTTCGGCTTATTCAATATTCCGTAATTGGAGGATATACTATGAACGTATTGTCAACTCTTGCACGAATGCATTACCGTTTATTTCTATCATTTTTTTTAATCCCAACTCTGGCTTTTTCGCAAACTAACCTCATCAAATTCAGCGGTAATCCCATTCTACCTTTGGGTGCTCCGGGAGAATGGGATGATACCGAAGCCTCACACGCATTTGTCGCCTTTGATGGTGCAGCTTTTCAAATGTGGTACAGCGGGGCGTCACAGGAAAATACCTATCGAATTGGGTATGCCACCTCTCCCGATGGTCTCAGCTGGACCAAAGATGCCACGAATCCGGTTTTGGATGTGGGTGGTGCCAATTCATTTGATGGCTTTAACTTATGGACGCCACATGTTTATGCTGATGAATCGGGTTACCAGATGTGGTATTCCGGTGGACTCACAATTTCTGGGATAGGCTATGCGACCTCACCTGATCCCAGTTCATGGATCAGGCAGTCAAGTCAACCCGTTTTAGAAAAAGGGAATTCGGGCATGTGGGATGAAGACTACGCTTATCTTCCAATAATTTTACGTAATGGCTCCTCATACCAAATGTGGTATACTGGCCGATCAGCGGATGGTCTTGTGCAAACGGGTTATGCAACATCGACGGATGGAATGTACTGGAGCAAACATGCGAACAATCCAGTGCTATCCGTTGGTGGCCCGGGGGAGTGGGATTCCGACGGCGCATCAGCCGGTAGTGTACTTTTTGAAGATGGACAATATCACATGTGGTATTCTAACTGGTCAAATCCAATCACAAATATAAAAATCGGGTATGCAACGTCGACTGACGGTATCAATTGGATCAAGCACGCGGAAAATCCAATATTGCAGCCCGCCTCCGGTGGTTGGGATGCAAAAAATGTCTGGTTCCCGACTGTCGTAAAAGACGGTCATCGTTACCGGATGTGGTATACCGGCACTGTTCCCGGAACAAGTCTGGACCGCCTCGGCTATGCCGAAGATTTCAGCAAGGCTGCACATGTGGACAGCATGTGGGTGTCACGCAAGACAGCAGTGGCGGGCTTGCACACAAACGAATTCTATGCCCACATCGCCAATCCACACAACGAGAATCTGACGGCCCGCGCACTGATAGTGAATGATGGTGGCAGCCTGAACGCATCCATTGAGCTCAAGCTTATACATAATGAAACAGATTTATGGCGGGGTAAGTGGCTGATTCCTGACAATCCGGATAATTACTCAGTGAGCGTTGAATTAACAAATCACAGTGCGAACTATGTCCATAACAGTTTTGACTGGGGACTTTTTGATGAATTTCACTCGAATGCACGAACGCATTCCTTCACCGAACACGCACATATCGCTGATGGAAGCGGTGGGGCTGCGGGTTTTGGTGTGGCAGTCTCGTCAGACGGCACAGTATTCCTCGCCAATTACAGTGACGGATTGCGGGCTTACCGGTATGACGGTACATCCTTCACCAACACGGCTCACATCGATGATGGGGGTAATGCTGCCATTGCAAGTAGTGTTTTTATCAATACGAATGGCACAATTTTTTTAGCGAATGGTGGCGATGGTCTTCGAGCCTACACATATGACGGCCACTTATTTACTAATACGGCACATGTTAACAATAGTGGATTTACACAAAGTGTCGTTGTAGCACCTGACGATAGTACGGTTTTTCTTGCCGGCAGTACTCCTGGCTTGCAGGCATATCACTATGATGGACATGCCTTTACCAGTTTAGGCTCTATCGACGATGGCGGTCCAGATGTTAGTGCGGGAGATGTTTTCGTGGCACCTGATGGGACTGTATATCTCGCAAATGGTTTTGACGGCCTGAGAGTTTACACATTTGATGGAACATCCTTCACCAATACGGCAAACGACAGCGCATCTGCACATGCCGTGGCTGTTGCACCGGATAACACCATCTTTGTGGGAGGTTGCGATGGATTGCGAGCCTACACTTATAACGGAACGTCGCTGACAAGAATGGCAGAATTTGAAATGAGAGGATGTGCTTTTTCTGGTGCGCTGGCCCTGGCGACGGATGGCACGGTTTTCCTTACGATTGCTGCTGATGTTTTTGTTCAGGACCCGGGATTGTGGGCTTTTCAATATGAAAATGACCTTTTCAGAAATACGGCCTATAATCCCCCTGACGGCTTTGGCATTGCGCTTGGGCAAGATGGGACGGTTTTCCACGCAGGAAGGCAGGGATTGTTCGCGTATACGTATAATATGACAACCGGCGTCAACGAAAAGATTTCTGCTGTTCCTGAGAAATTCAAGCTGGAGCAAAACTACCCAAATCCCTTTAATCCAACAACGACTATTGAATTTGCATTGGCGGAAAGCGGTATTGTGACCCTGAAAGTATACAATGTTCTTGGCGCAGAAGTCGCGACTTTGGTGGAAGGGAGAAAGGGTGCCGGACGACATACAATATCTTTTGAAGCCGCGGGCCTGGCGTCCGGTCTTTATTACTACACGTTGACAGCGGGGGAATTCAGACAATCTCGCAAGATGGTGCTACTGCGATAAACCCGATTCTTGAATAAAAAACTCGAGGAAAAAATCATGGCTAAAAAGATAATACCTTTTGGATTGCTCCTCCTTGGATTCAGCATCACTGCTTATGCACAGCTCCCATATTCGTTTACACAAATCGCCCGAAACACAAATTTTGGAAGTGCCCGGGGAGTCACGGTTGCCACTGATGGGGCCGTATTTCTGGCTATGGAAACCGGCGGCTTACGGGCGTACAGTTACGACGGCGCAACACTCACCAATACAGCGCATGTTAATCACGGTGGCGAGGCACTGCAAACGGCAGTTTCCGAAGACGGTACAGTCTTTCTCGCCAACGGCCGGCATGGTTTGTGGGCATACAACTATGATGGCGACACCTTTGTGTATCGTGCAAGCATTTATGATGGCGGAGAAGCACGGGATGTTGCGATTGCTTCGGATAGCACTGTACTGCTCGCCAATGCGGATGACGGATTGCGCGCCTATCATTATGATGGAAATTCATTTACTCCTGTCGCACATAGAAACGATGGTGGTGAGGCAACAAGCCTTGCTCTCGACGCAGACGGCACGATCTTTCTGACAAACGGAGGCGAGGGAGACGGCCTGCGTGCTTATCGCCTTGATGGCGCTTCCTTTACGAACACAGCGCATATTGATGACGGTGATGGCGGCGGTGTTGATGTTGCTGTTTCTGATGACGGCACAGTCTTCGTTGCTTATGAGTGGGAATTGCGTGCATACACCTACAACGGATCAACTTTCACCCTCACCGCGGACACGCAACGATTTGGCGTTACTACTGGCGTTACTGTCGATGCCGACAGCACTGTCTTTGTTACTAACGAAGGTAACGTGATTGCGAACGGGCGTCTTGATGCATTCCACTATGATGGAAATTCGTTCGAGAACAGTGGAACAATGATGGCACGCGGTTTTGGCCCGCAAGGAACAGCGCTCGGCAGCGATGGCACTATCTTTATGGCGGACGGGAATTGGGGTTTACAGGTTTTCAGCTTTGTCGGAGAAGCTTTTGATCTCCATGCAACAATACAAGATGGTGGATCTGCTCGAGATGTAGAGCTTGCAGCAGACGGCACAGTCTTTTTAGCCAATAACTCTGGTGGTTTGCAGGCATATCAATATGATGGCTCATCGCTTGTTAACACAGCGAGCGTTATTGATGGGGGAAGAGCTGTAGCGGTAGCAATCGCTTCCGATGGCAGTGTTATTCTGGCCAGCAATGATAGCGTACAGGCTTTCACCTATAGCG
>QQUM01000631.1 GCA_008501545.1 Calditrichota bacterium | reverse complement strand
ATACCAGCCAGCAGAACCGACCAGCGATTGCGTTGGTCACCACGGTTCAGATAAAGTGCAAGTAACCAGAAAACCAGCTCTAACAATACTTTGTTATCTGTCCAATCCCACCCAAAAGGGACGCCTGACCACCAGACGCCAAAAGCAAACCACTGCACCCAGGGTCCCAGTATAAATGCACCAAGCAAAAGAGAAATGAGCGTTGCCCACAACATCCACTTAAATGATCCATCAATTACTGCTTCCAATGTGGTGCGGATTGCAAAAATCATGGAAAGAAAAATGACGAAAATATGCGGTAGCAATGCATAACCCGGAACCGCGCCCTTGTAGCGTGCATAGATAGGAATATCTCTGGTAATAGAAATCGCTTCACTCCCGGGTGTTTGAACGTAAACAAAAAACTCGTATTTACCTGCGCGTACATTGAGACTCGGCAATTCAGCCCCCACTCCACTGACACTCTCGCTGCGTCCACGACGCGTAAACTCAAAACTGCCTTTTTTCATCGGCATAAAAGCCCATTCATCGTGGGAACGAAACCTGCGATATTTTACCTGCGCCTGCACACCTTCAGGAACCGGATCGACCAGCATTACTTTCAAATCGGTGCCGATATTTTCACTGCGTAAAAATTTAAATGTGACTGTTCCGTTTGCTGTTTCAATACTGCCTTCCAGCGGGTAGGTAGGGCCGGTTTTATCCTGATAGGTAAAACAACCCAGTGTCAGCAACACGGCAATGATCCATAACACGATATTCAACAATACAGGATGGCTTTCTGCCATTTTCTTTAATACAGCCATGTGTCTCTTCCTCTAAAATGATTTATTTTTGCAACTGTAAAAACGCACAAGTTGAATTTTTCGATATTTTTAGGACGTGAAAATAAAGAAACATGAGGCGAAAGGCAAGGAGAATTGGCGCGAGGGACAAGGCCATCCTGCAGGGAAAAACAATGCATAACCGGGAAAGGTGGAACTTCTTAGATTTTACCCATCCAGCAACATTTTTTCCTTTTTCGCAAACCGTGTCGCTGTGAATGACAATGAAATGGCTAATGTACTGTAGGCAAATCCTGCAAACACGCCGATTTGAGGGGGCGCCAGCCACGCAATTAAAACAGAGGCGATCCCTGTACCAGCCTGAATGGCATAGAAGACAATTTCACTGCGGGTTTGTAAGTGTTCCAATGCATTAAGTTCCAGTGCATCTTTCAGTTGCAGAGCATGCCGGTAAAGCAGCAAGATCATCATCGAAAGTGCCGCATATCCAATTCCATATATGATAAAAATCGTGAGTAACTGCTGCCCTTTGGTTATTGTAAATGAAGTCGGAAGCCATCCCCCGCTGATCCAGTAAAAAAGGGCAGAGAAAATAATTTTTAGAGGATAGACGTAGACAAGCATAACGAAAATAAGCGCGAGACTAAGAAATGTTGTTTGCCCGTCTTCAAGGCCATACCTGCGACTCCACTTTCTATGACCAACCCAAAAATAAGTAATGGAGGCAAAACTGGCGGCAAACGCTGGTACGCCTTTTAAAGCGAGAACGAGTTCTTCATAATTTGTTGGAATTGTGCCCACAGAAATGACAAGCAGCGTCGTGGCAAATGCGAAGGCGGCATCGGTAAAGGTTTCCATTCGCGTCATGTCCATCCCGCGCATACGAAAACCGTTTATGACCGGTACGTGCTTTAGCTTGTTTTCTGTCATGTTTCTCCCTCACACCCCTAAAGGTGCGACGCACTTCACTCCGAAATTACCAAGCATCATCAAAGATTTGCAGGCCTTTCGGTAATAAGTGCGTCGCACCTGGCTAAATTTCATTTTTTCATCTTATTTTTGACACTACCACTGACATTCAGCTTATGCATTGTCTTATTTTGTTTTATTTCCAGCACAGCTGAACATCCAGTTTACGCCATATTTGTCAATAAGCATCCCGAATTCATCTCCCCAAAACTGTTCCCTCAATTCCATCGTCACCTTCCCCCCGACTTTAAGCTTTTGAAATGTTGTTTTCAAATCACGTCTGGATTCAAATCCCAGACTTAAATGAATATTTGTCCCTACTTTCGGCTGAAGCACATCATCCCGTTGCAAATGATCACATGCCATTATGGAGCCGCCCCAGAATTTAAATTCCACATGCAATATCTTGTTCTGCTGTTCCACCGGAACTTCCATTGGCGAATCACCATAGCGACAGAAATAACCGAGTTCGCCACCAATACATGCTTTGTAAAAATTCATTGCCTCTTCACAGTTGCCGTTGAACATGAGATAGGGCATAAAATGTGACATGCTACACTCCTTGACTTCCGGATTATTTCAAATTTGGGTAAAATTGAAATATATTTACATGCGGAATCTAACAATGACGACGATATGTTTATTTCATCGAGTAGTGTGAAAAGCTTTATAAAATTTCACATTTCTGCAAGAACCTGTTTCGATTTTCCGCTCAGGCAAGGCAGTCAAATACGACTGTTCTGAGCTAATTATTCTCCAAGTTTCCCGCTGTTTTACAGCGGAACATTCCGCTTGGCTCAAGTCGAGTGGAAAGGTGGCATTTAGCCTACAGTTTGTTTTTCGATTGCAGATTACCTTCGTTTTTCTAAATTCTGAAACCCTGTAAAACGACGATCAGGCTGCAATCAATATCTGAGATGCATAGCAGGTTCCTTCGTCCAAATTAACCTGAAATATCTATGTTTAAAGCACTTTACGACAACATTCGAAAGCGAATCAACCTCACAGAAACAGAATTTTCCGAGTGCACTTCGTTTTTCAAATCGGCCAAAATTCGCAGAAAACAGTTTTTACTGCGGGAAGGTGAATTCTGCAAGCATACGTGCTTCGTCAGCAAGGGCTGTTTGCGTAGCTACAGTACGGATGAGAAGGGCAATGAACACGTCATTCAGTTTGCCATTGAAGATTGGTGGATTAGCGATCTCTATAGCTTTCTGACCGGAGAGCCTGCGACCTACAATATCGACGCACTCGAGGATTCAGATGTTCTGCTGATCGACAAAAATTCCCAGGAAAACCTGTGCATGGAGATTCCAGCTTTTGAGCGTTTTTTCCGGTTACTCCTGCAAAATAATTACATCGCAAATCACCGACGTATCACCGCGACATTGAGCGCCACCGCAGAAAAACGCTACTTATCTCTGTTGGCCACTTACCCGCACCTCGTAGAACGCCTGCCGCAACACCAAATTGCTTCCTACCTTGGCATCACACCTGAGTCCTTGAGCCGTATCCGCAAAAATCTGCTGCGAAAAAACAGATAGTATACTGGAAGCATTCCCCTGCATTTCTTAACATGGATCAATGAAATCGCCATCTGTCTTGTTGTATATTTATGCCACAATTAACACACAAAGCACACTCTAAAAGGAGGCATAAATGTCTTTCAAGAAAATGTTAATCATTCTATTTGCCATCTATACGCTGGCATCAACATCCTTTGCTGCTGAAAATTACAAAACAGACCGTGCACACTCTTCTGTTGAATTTGTGGTCCGCCACTTCATGATCAACAAAGTGCGCGGTGAGTTCAAGGATTTCACAGCAACTGCGACCTACGATGCGGAGGATATGAGCAAATGGTCAGTATCCGCAACGATCCAGACCGCGAGCATCGATACAGAAAATGAAAAACGGGATAACCACTTGCGCAGCCCCGATTTCTTTGATGCAGAAAACAATGCAGAGATTACCTTTACAAGCAAAAGCATTACTAAAAATGGTGATGAGTATGTCGCAGTTGGTGATTTCACGATGCGTGGTGTAACAAAAGAAATTCAACTTCCCTTTACCATTACCGGCAAAATCACCGATCCGTGGGGAAATGAGCGAATCGGTATTGAATCCAGCCTGACCATAAATCGCCAGGATTATGGCGTTTCCTGGAGCAAATCCATGGATAATGGTGGTTTGGTGGTGAGTGATGAGGTGAAAATCGAATTGAATATGGAATTGGTGAAGAAGTAAATCCCCTTTTAATTCAGCATAAATGCAGAGGAAGGCGTGTCTCACGTTTTCCTCTGCATTTATATTATCTAAAATTCGCAACTCACCCCTAATACCGGCATTAAACCAAACCAGTACTTGTCATCCCGAAATGGAACGTAGCTTCCATTTTCATCGAGCGAATATTCACCACTATCATTTCGAGTATCCAAATCAAATTTTTTAAGATTTTCACGGTTGTAAATATTAATCAAATGCAGATAAAGAGACATGTTGCCAAAGCCTGTTTTAAAATGACGGTTTATCCTCACATCCATCCTGTGAAATGACGGGTATATGAGGCCATTAAACAGCAGATGCACAGGATAGAAATGAAGGTCGCTGTTCTCCAAGGTTTGGATGTGATAGGTATAGTCTGTTCTCGGCCAACCGCGATAAAATTGCCAGGATAGATTGTAATGCCATTTTTTATTGGGACGATAATTCACATCCGCATAAATGGTATGCCGTTGATCATTCAGACGAGGCACTGAGCCGGTTCGTTCGGTTAGCAATCCATCATAATCTATACTTTTTACATCATCTTCTGCTTCTGCAAAGGCATAACTCAACCACCAGGTAATTGGTCCGCCTTTGTCATATTTAAGAAAAAACTCAATCCCTTTTGAAGTCGCTCCATTCAAAACAACCAGGGCATTATCATTTCGTGCTTCCGGGAACATTTCAAGGTGATCCCGTAAATTTTGCCATTGGGGGCTGTAATTGCTCAGCTGTTTATAATAACTTTCCATTCGCATTTCGATGCCGCGCCTAAACTTATGCTCAAAACCGAGTACATAATGTTTCGCCAACTCCGCCTGGTCGAATTCCCGGCTTCCATGATTCACATCCAGGTTGTTTATGAATTGCGATTGATAGTAATATCCCCAGGCACCGCGTAAAACAGTACCTGGTTTAAAAGCATACGCGAGACCTAATCGGGGACTCCACGTATTGTCATTTGAGTAGGTAGACTTGTCATATCGCAACCCTGCTTCAACAACCAGCTTCGGCATTAATTTTAAGCGATTCGAAAGATAAGCCCCGATTTGCTCACCGGAAGGATTCGTGGAAATATCTATTATTCGATCAAAATTAATCAATTCTTCCCGGGAATTAACACGAATTTCATTCAGGTGACTAAAGTAGTTATAATCAGCCTTGAGGTTTTTAATATCATAGCCACCTGACAGAAAAAAATTGCTTGATGCCTGCCAATCCCAATCCTGCTTAAAGCCAAGCATCGTATAATCCCTTTTATCTGTAAGCGAAAAATCACCCTTGTCTGATGGTTCATATTTATGAAAAGAGCCTGTCCTGTTATGCGAAATAAGCCCACTATAAAGAATCGTTCTGGAAAATAAATTCGGATTATAGGAAGATTTCAATGTCAGCCAGCCATAGGTATTGTCATAGCTGGTGCTGTTCTTGTCAAAATTATCCCCAGATATATCTTCTATTTCATTTTGATCCCCGGCCCGAAGTGCATGGAACGTTAACGCATGCTTCGATGAAAGTGCATATTCAAGTTTTCCCATTATATCGTAGAACTTCGGGATTGTGCCCTGGTCGATTGTAGCTTCCTCAATGGCCGGGGCTGCATTAAAAAGCACATCCAGCATGCCGCGCCTTGCGGAAAATATATAGGAACCTTTTCCCCCACT
>QQUM01000137.1 GCA_008501545.1 Calditrichota bacterium | reverse complement strand
TTGAATATGAAATTCCCACCGAAGATGCCAATCTCATGCTTGACAACCTCTGCGAACGGCCGCTCATTGAAAAAACGCGCTATAAAATTGCCCTTGATGGTCTCACCTGGGAAATTGATGAATTTGCCGGTGACAACCAGGGATTAATCGTTGCCGAAGTGGAACTGCAGGATGAAAACCAGCAATTCGAAAAACCGGATTGGATTGGCGAAGAGGTCTCCGGCGATCCGCGTTATTTTAATTCCAATTTGATAAAGCATCCGTTTATGAATTGGTAGAATATGCTATCATTTTTCAATGAGAAATTATGTGATGACCATACAATGAACCGTCATTCCGTCATGCTTTTAGACCGAATCCACTTAAGAATCCTGCCTAAGATATGTGGTATTTCCGGGTTAATATTGTTTCCTTTATTTTTCGTATTGGCCTTCATATTCAGCCATTCCCTTGTGGCCGAAGAATTCCCCAATAAACCCATCACGATCATCGTGCACAGCAAACCTGGCAGTGCCATCGATATCACCTCGCGCCAATTGGCAAACATCGCCCGCAAATACACCGACACACCGCTTTTGGTTGAGAATAAAACCGGCGGTTCAGGTATCATCGCGATGCGGCATGTTTTAAACAAAAAAACCGATGGCTACACCATTCTTGCGACAACGAAATCCTTCATTTCTACTGTGCAGCTCTCCAGCGGTGGTGTTGATCTTGATGCCTTTCGATTTTTTGCGTGCATGGTTGTCGATCCGGAAGCGCTTATCACAAACAGGCATGCAAAAGTTCAAACTTTGGACCAAATAATTGCGGATGCAAAAGCAAAGGACGGCAAACAACGTTGGTTGGGCCCGCTGGTTGGCGGCGTCGACCATCTCATGGCTGTGCAAACCTGGGATAAGCTGGGTATCAAAGGCGAGTGGATCCCTTATGAGGGCGGTTCCGATGCAGTGGCCGCCCTGATGGGGCAACATGGTGTTGTGTATGTTGGGAATCCGGTTGATACGAAGGGCCGCCCGGATTTAATGCTTGCGGCCGTCGCAGCGCCTGAACGCCTTCCTGAATTTCCCGATGTTCCGACATTCCTCGAAAAAGGCTATGACATAAGCGATGAAGTATTATGGCGTGGTTACGCAGTGAAACGAGGGACACCGTCTAAAGTCATGAATTTTCTATCTGACTTATTTGAAAAAATAAGCGCTGATCCCGAATGGATTAAATTCATTTCAGCGACATCCGCACATCCTGTCTTTTTTGCTGAAGATGAGTTCTCGAAACGCGTTAAGGAGAACCAGATTCAGGCTAGAAAGTACCTGGTAATGGCAAACGTTTTACAACAAGACCAGGTTAAGACGAAACGAAACAGCTTTGTCCCGCTCATCGCGCTTGCGCTATTTATATTGATTGTAGCGCTCGGTTCTGTTTTCAAGCGAGAGTGGATAAATGGTGAAACCGTTATTGCCACTTTTATCTTCTGTCTCTCGATATTCCTTTATGATATGACTCTCGATTTTCCCAGCGGTAAATTGGGCCAAACCGCCGGCCCGGCTGCAATGCCGCGTCTGTGGCTTTATGGATTGATACTTTTCAGCGTCTTGCTGATTTTGACAGTGATCCGTGCATCGAAAAAAGAAAAAACTTTAGTCGATCGAAGTGTAAACAAACCGCTTGGCGTCATTGCCCTGATGGTTGGCTACCTTTTCATTTTGGATACGCTAGGTTACTATTTCAGCACTTTGATTTTTCTCATAGCCGGATCCTATTTCATTTCCTACCGCAAGCACGCTGTTATCATTTCTGCTGCGGCAGGATTTGTTGCTTTATCCTGGCTGATTTTTTACAAAATCCTGCAGGTGCCTTTGCCAATGGGCAGGTTGTTTGAGTGAATGATTTGCAAACTTTAAACGGGGAGGATTTTGATGAGTAATGATCTACAAAACTATGAAAAAATTATTCTTGAGAAGATCAAACATACGAATGAAATCGGTCAGAAATTTTGGTCAGCGAGAGAGCTGTATCAGGCTTTAGAATATAGAGAGTGGCGTAAGTTTGTCAACGTCGTCAAGAAAGCACAAGAAGCATGTGAGAATTCAGAGCAAGCTATTGAGAACCATTTTGTCCACGTGGACAAAATGGTTGATATTGGCTCAGTTTTTTTAATATGCGATATAATGAGGTTTTATGGAAATTTTTGCTGAATTACTGAACGGATTTCGACTCATATCACATTTTATCCCATTGCTCATCATCGCCGCGGGCATATTAATGGGTATTCTCGTCGGCGTCATGCCCGGCCTCTCCCCAGCTATGGGTGTCGCGCTACTGGTACCGTTCAGCTACGGCATGGAACCATTAAACGCCTTGATTTTACTGGCATCAGTCTATGCTGCAGCAAATTACGGTGGGACAATAACTGCCATTGCCATTAATACCCCGGGAACACCATCGGCCATCGTTTCGACGTTTGACGGCTATCCGCTCACCAAACAGGGGCAGCCGGGGCGTGCTCTCGGCACCTCCGTTGTGGCCTCCACGGTTGGTGGATTGTTCGGCACAATTATTCTCATTTTCTTCTCTGTACCCCTGGCAAAAGCTGCGCTGCATTTCGGCCCCGCTGAATATTTTGCACTTGCTGTTTTTGGTTTGACGATCATTTCTTCCCTTTCGCAGGGAAACTGGATTAAAGCGTTCATCGCAACATTGATCGGTTTGCTTTTAAACACCATCGGTATGGATCCGTTCACCGGCTACATGCGTTTTACTTTCGATATTCCCGAGCTGGCGGATGGCTTCAATTTCATCCCGGCGCTCATCGGATTGTTCGCCTTGAGCGAAATATTTTTAAGCATGGAAAAATCGCAAGCGGTGAAATCCACATTAAAAAAAGTGTCCGGCAAAATGCCAAAATTTAAGGAGCTTTGGGGACTAAAAAGAAACATCACGCAGTCGTCCATAATCGGCACGCTCATCGGTGTGGTACCGGGCGCCGGCGCGACAATCGCAGCATTTATCGCTTATAATGAAGCACGCCGGATGAGCAAAACACCGGAACAATTTGGCAAAGGCGCCCTCGAAGGCGTCTCAGCTTCCGGCGCCGCGACGAGCGGTTCGGTCGGCGGCGCGCTTGTGCCATTGCTCACTTTGGGAATTCCTGGTAGCGCCTCAACTGCTGTGCTGATCGGCGCCCTCATGTTGCACGGCCTGACGCCCGGACCAGAATTATTTAAAGACAACGCAACTGTTGTGTATGGCTTATTTGCGAGCCTGTTTTTTGGCTATGCGATCATGTTCGTCGTCGGATACATGGGCAACCAATTATGGATGAAAATCATCAGCGCGCCAAAAGCTGTGCTCAATCCGATCATCCTAGCGATCGCGGTCATCGGCAGCTATGCGGTCGGCAATTCTATGTTCGATGTGTGGAGCTGTCTCGGATTTGGCATTTTAGGTTGGATTTTGCGTCGGTACGATTTCCCCACCGCGCCGGTGATTCTCGGCCTCATCCTTGGGTTTTTAGCGGAAACCAACTTTCGCCGTGCGCTTCTGATGGGCGATGAAACCATCTTTTTCACCCGGCCAATCAGTTTAATTATGCTTGTTTTGGCGCTGCTGTCGTTGACTTATCCATTCATAAAACAAAAATTTGCAAAAAGAAAGTAAGGAAGTCATGGCTGTTTTTTTTAAAAGAACCAAAGAGATTGAAGGAGAAATCGACGAATACCTGGATTGTGTCATCCAGGCAGGGCTTTTGTTCAAGCAAGGCATTAAACACTATCTTGAAGGCCAACAGGAAGATTTTGAAAGGCACATGAAGCAACTTGATAATCTCGAAAGCCAGGGGGATAAACTGCAGCACGATATTATCAACAAACTTTATCTCCACACGCTTATTCCGGAAGCCCGCGGCGACGTGCTGGGCATATTGGAGTGTATGGACACAGCGCTCAACGGCACAGCAGAGACACTGCATGAGTTCTATGTGGAAATTCCGGAGATATTGCCTGATTTGCACAAACTCTACCTTGATCTTGCCGATGCATCTGTCTCCGCGCTTGAACATACGGTTACCGCAACCAGAGCCTATTTCCGTGATATAAAATCTGTGCGTGATCATGTTGCAAAAGTAGCTTATTACGAAAGTGAAGCCGATAAAATTGCGGATCACATAAAAAAAATTCTCTTTCGTAAGGAAATTGAATTGAGCCGTAAAATTCATCAACGTTATTTTGCACTACACATAGAAAAAATTTCCGACTTTGCAGAGCAAGTTACTGACAGATTAGCCGTCGCTGCCATTAAACGATCGGAATAACGGAAGGGATTCGATTTGATTTGGTTTTTCCTTATTAGCGGTTTGTTCCTCGGTTGGTCTTTGGGGGCCAACGATGCAGCCAACATTTTCGGTACAGCTGTGGGCAGCCGGATGATCAGATTTAAAACCGCAGCGCTTATAGGCAGTGTATTTGTGATTTTGGGCGCAGTGATTAGTGGCGCCGGCGCTGCGCACACCCTTGGGAAATTAGGCGCGGTCAATGCCCTGGGCGGTTCTTTCACTGTAGCGCTCGCCGCAGCGCTCACCGTTTTCTGGATGACGAAATTGAAATTGCCCGTCTCCACCTCGCAGGCTATTGTCGGCGCTATTATCGGCTGGAATTTTTTTAGCCACTCACCGACGGATATGAATTCTTTAACTAAAATCGTTTCAACCTGGGTTTTCTGTCCGGCGCTGGCAGCGCTCTTTGCGTTTATATTAACGCACATCACAAAGGCACATTTAAAAAGTACAAAAATCCATTTACTGGAACAGGATGCATACAACAGATTGGCCCTGGTGTTGGTTGGCGCTTTTGGAGCCTACAGTCTCGGTGCGAACAACATCGCGAACGTGATGGGCGTTTTCGTCGCTGCCACACCTTTTAAAGATTTGCAGATTTTTTCAATTACGCTCAGTGGAACACAGATTCTGTTTTTTATGGGTGCAATTGCCATAGCGGTCGGGATTTACACCTATTCCCACAAAGTTATGAGCACAGTGGGCAAAGACCTTTTTAAACTGACACCGGTCACAGCATTTATTGTGGTTTTGGCGGAATCGTTGGTTTTGTATGTTTTTGCTTCAAAAGGATTGCAAAATTTCTTGCTTTCCCACAACTTGCCCGCATTTCCGCTGGTTCCGGTTTCCAGCTCGCAAGCTGTGATTGGCGCCGTCATCGGTGTCAGTTTAGCTAAAGGGGGGAAAGGTGTAAATTATGGCATATTGGGTCGCATTAGCTCGGGTTGGGTATCAACACCAATCATTGCAGCAGTCGTCTCTTTTGTGTTGCTGTTTTTCATGCAAAATGTATTTTTATTGCAGGTATACAAATGAGAAATTACAGCGCTAATAATCCATCCATTTTAGTCGCCGCAGCTTGTAGAATATTTCTACTTCCCAATGTAGCTTTTGCATGGTTCCCGGAAAGAGAGAAAGTTAAAGGCATTGAACCCTCGGTGTGGCATCTCGATTATAAGAAGACCTAGGCGCTGGAGCTGGCGAGTTCTGAAATTTCGCGCATGACAAAAATCATTGGCCGCATGATGGAAGCAATCATTCAACCTTTTCTTGCAAATGAAGAAAAACATGATATGATTTATCCTCAATTATCTTTAATTGAAGGCAAATTTACCATTCTAAAGTATGCAAACAGATCGAT
>QQUM01000218.1 GCA_008501545.1 Calditrichota bacterium | reverse complement strand
GGAAAGCACCCAATTATTGGAAGCCATCATGCGTGGAATTGCAATATTCCACAATTTATCAACCGGAACAATGCGCTCAGCCAATTTTATTTTCTTGATTAAATCGATGTCAAGTCCACCGAGAATACCCGGAAAGAGCTCCTGCAAATTATCCTGCGGTACATCCGCTTGCACCATTTCCAGGAAAAAGCGTTCAACTTCAGCTTGCGATTGCACCAGCGTCAAATAACCGATCATTCGCGATATGAGCATGCTGTCATCCCCTTGCCAGGCTTCCGGACGGTACCCCAGCAATTTGAATTCCCAGGGTACGCGTTTGGCAAAACCGGCATTGATCCCATCGCAATAAGCTTGCAGGCAGGATGTGCTTTGCTCATCCAGTTGGTCGAAAAAAGCTTCTGAACCATCGCGCCAATTCATTTTGCGAAAAAATTTATCGATTTGTAATGTTTCGTCACTGGCATCAAGGAGTTCACAGGCTCGACCCTGCCCAAGTATGCGCATCAGCAGCATTTGCAGACCCCGATCGAGCGCATGCACGTAACCCTGTCCCCAAAACATATCGACCGTATTTCGCGCCTCGATATGCGGCACGCCATTTTTATCACGCCAAATTTGTACATCTGATTTCATATATCCTCCCAAATAACGCACCATTATCCCACAAGGCCCCAATACCCATTCGTAGCCCAGGCCCTTGTGGCCTGTTTCCTTTCACCTGGTCGTACAAGAATGCCTCTCCATTGCATATTAACGGACGTATCTTAGCTAAATTCCAAATGAAACGCAAGAACAACGGCATGTTCAATCCAGCCTGGATTGGCTGTGAAATAGATTCGCAACAGGATTTGTTTTGCATGAGCAAGGTAATGCTTGCAAATAGAGTGAAAAATTATTAAAATCGCTGCAATTTTCAATGAACATAAAAAAAAGGAAAGACGCATGCTGACAATAACAGATGTTGCCGCACAAGAAATCTCAAAAATTCTCCACCAGGAAAATGACACCGATTTGAAATTACGCGTTGGTGTGATGGGTGGCGGTTGTTCCGGCCTGAATTTTTTCCTGAATTTGGATAAAGAACACAATGCATACGATCGCGAATTGAGCGTGAACAATATCGATGTACGTGTCGATGCAAAGAGTGCCCACTACCTCACCGGTGCAAAAATCGATTACATCGATGGACCACAAGGTACGGGATTCACATTCGATAATCCAAATGTACAGCGCTCATGTGCATGTGGTTCTTCTCGCTAAATGTAATTTGTTAGATTTATATTTTTAAAAGCCTCGATTTATCGGGGCTTTTTTTCATCATTGCGCGTTGATGTGGTTTTGCACTTTTCCGGCCAATTTCCTCTTCCATTATTTTAAAAACCAAAATAAAATGCGTCGCAAGCCAAGCGGGTTAACAAGCTAAAAAGGAAAACACGATGAAAGCATTGTCTCGTTTTCAACTCCTTCTTTATATTCAGGCGATTGTCTTTTTCACGCCAATTTGTGCCAATGGGCAGACGCACCCCCAGAAGGCCATTCGCAACAACACACCAAATGTGCATGCGTTGACAAACGCAAAAATCGTCCAGGACCCGGAGCGTATCCTGGAAAAAGGAATCATCGTCTTGCGTGATGGCATCATCACACATGTTGGTGCCAATATAAAAATTCCAGCCGACGCCCGAATTTGGGACTACAGCGGCATGACTATCTATCCCGGTTTTATTGAATCCTATCTGCCAGTAAAAGTCCAGACCAAACCCAACGCAAAAGACGAGACAAAGGCAGCTAAACCGGATTACTGGAATCCGCATGTTCATCCTGAAAACACTGCTTTTGATGGGGCACCACCGAAGGAATCCGATCTTAAGGAAATGCGCACGGCAGGAATTACTGCTGCGGTGCTGGTACCGGAAGCAGGCATCTTTGGTGGCCGCAGCGTGCTGACAAGCCTTGCCGAGGGAGCCGCTAACGAAAAAATACTCAAAGAAGATGTTGCACAGAATATCCTCTTTAAAAGACCACCGGGAACGGGTTCAATGCCCGTCTACCCCAGTTCGCAAATGGGTGTAATTGCCCTTGTCCGGCAATCCCTGCTCGATGCCGATTGGTACGATAAAGCCCGGCGCGCTTATGCCATCGACCCGGCGACACAAAGTCGACCGGAAACAAATCTGGCATTACAGGCACTCGCCGTGAGTTTAAACAAAAAACAGCCTTTCGCCTTTCGGTCAACCAATGATTTGAACAGCTTACGCGCTCTGAAAGTGGCACAGGAATTTGGCTTGCAGACCTGGCTCATCGGAAATGGCGAAGAATACCGACACCTCGTGGCAGTAAAAAGAGCCAATGTCCCACTCGTCATTCCTGTCAATTTTCCTGCACCACCAGACGTCGACTCGATGGAGGATGCCATAAATGTAAGCCTTCGGCAGTTAAACCACTGGGAAAATGCACCGGCCAACGCCTGTTTCCTGAAAGAGGCTGGCATTCCATTTTCCTTCTCAACTGTAGATTTAAAGAAAAAAAGTGACTTTCTAAATAACATTCGCAAAGCAATTGAAAAGGGATTGCCAGAAAGTGATGCTCTGGCAGCGCTGACGATGGTACCGGCCACAGTGCTGGGTATGGATGATCAACTGGGTTCTATCGACGCAGGAAAACTGGCCCATCTCATCGTATCCACGGGTGATATATTTAAAAAGGACAAAGTCATTTCATCGCTGTGGATTGACGGCAGAAATTATGAAATCCAAAAGAAACCGGAATTTGAACTCAGCGGAACCTGGGATATCAATTTACAGCTTCCCGGCAAGACGATGACAAAGGAACTCACACTACAGGGAAAAGCTGGAAAATTATCCGGCGAATTGAAAAGTGACAGTGTGAAAATCAAATTAAACAAAGCCACTCTCGAACTCAGCCGCATTTCTTTGCTTTTTCAGGGGGACAGCCTTGGGATAGATGGCTTGTTGCGACTTTCAGGCAAGGCCGAGGCCAATTACCTGGCGGGATCCGGAATCTTGCCAGATGGCGCCGTTTTCAAATGGAAGGCAAATCGTAAAGCTGCCGCTGATTCGACTAACAACACCCAAAAGCCAAGCACACCGGAAACAAAACCGGCTCTTTCCCAGCCGCTGGATGCCTATGCCTACCGGCAAGTACCGCCTCAGGAACCTGTCATTTTAGTACAAGACGCAACCATATGGACCAGCAGCGAAAACGGAATTTTGGAGAATGCAGATTTACTGATCGTCAACGGCACGATTGCTGACGTTGGCAAAAATCTTAAAGCCACGAACAAGGTCTTCATTATCGATGCGAAAGGCAAGCATGTCACTACGGGATTGATCGACGCGCACAGCCACACTGCGATCAGCCAGGGCGTCAACGAAACGACACAGGCTGTCACAGCCGAGGTGCGTATTCAGGATGTGATTAATCCCGGCGACATTGGTTTGTACCGCGAGCTGGCAGGTGGTCTCACCGTCATCAATCAGCTGCATGGATCGGCCAATCCGATTGGCGGACAGAACTCGGTGATTAAATTGCGCTGGGGTGCTGATGCGGACGGTTTGCGAATAAAAGATGCCATTCCCGGGATCAAATTCGCCCTTGGAGAAAATGTCAAACAAAGCAACTGGGGAGAAAAGTTCACCACCCGCTACCCGCAAACACGCATGGGTGTCGAACAAATCATTTTCGACCGCTTTAAATCAGCGCAGGATTATGAAATTGCGTGGCAAAAGTACAGGGAACGCAAAGATAAATCCGGTATTGTTCCGCCACGCCGTGATCTTGAACTGGAGGCGCTGGTGGAAATCCTTAACGGCAAACGGTTGATTCACAGCCATTCATACCGCCAGGATGAAATTCTCATGCTCACCCGTTTAGCTGAATATTTCAATTTCCAAATCGGCACATTCCAGCACGTACTCGAAGGCTACAAAGTCGCCGACGCACTGGCAAAGCACGGTGCCGGCGCATCGACATTCAGCGACTGGTGGGCGTACAAGTTCGAAGTATACGATGCCATTCCTTACAACGGTGCGATTATGCACAATGCTGGCGTACTCGTTTCCTTCAATTCTGATGATGGCGAACTCGCACGGCGCATGAATCTGGAAGCTGCGAAAGCAGTGAAATACGGCGGTGTTCCAGAAGAAGAAGCGCTAAAGTTTGTCACGCTGAATCCGGCAAAGCAACTGCGCATTGATCACCGCGTCGGTTCGCTGGAGAAAGGCAAAGATGGTGATTTTGTCATCTGGAGCGGCCACCCGCTTTCCAGCTTCAGTCGTTGTGAGCAAACCTGGATCGAAGGCAGAAAATATTTTGATCTCGACAACGACCTGCAAATGCGACAGGCAGTCGCAAAAGAACGGCAGCGACTGATCCAAAAAGTGCTAAGCACTCAGAACAAGCCAGCGGGAGATAAAAAATGAAATTCCATTTCAACAAACCAAATAGAGAAAATCGTCATTCCGTCATGCTTTTAGACGAAATCCATAAATTTTCATTATTGCATTTCAGAAACTTCCCATTCATGCCAAAATTAAAACAGTCGGCGTTTTGCATACTAATCGCCACCTTTGCATTCTTCGCCACCGCCCACGCCTCCGACGAAATCCCCAGCAAAAAACAAAAGCATCCCATCGCGCTGACGGGTGGCACCGTGCACACAGTGAGCGGCGAAACACTGGTGAATGCGACACTGCTTTTCGAAAAGGGCAAGATTACCGCAATCGGTACCATTATGACCCTGCCGGATAGCACGGAGAAAATCGATATCAGCGGCAAGCATGTCTACCCGGGCCTGATTTCGGCAAATTCCCGTGTTGGTTTGTTGGAAATCGCTGCCGTTCGCGCTACCCGAGATTATGCTGAAGTCACCGCCATCAAACCCAACGTTCGTGTTGAATCAGCGCTTAATCCTGACAGTGAATTGCTACCTGTAACCAGGGCAAACGGCATTACACTCACGCACACCATTCCCATGGGCGGACTTATCAGCGGTACCTCAGCCATGGTGATGATGGACGGCTGGACCTGGGAAGATTTAACGCTGCGCGCGCCCATTGGCCTGTATATCAACTGGCCAAACATGGCGCCATTCCGTCGTAATTCGACAGAGAAACAGAAAATAGAATTTCTGAAAAAACGTGATGAGCAGATCACGCACTTAAAAAATGCTTTTGCAGATGCTCGCGCATATCTCAAAGCCAAAGAAGCGGAGAGCAACAAGAAAATCACCTATCACGAATCTGACATTCGCTGGGAAGCGATGATGCCTGTGCTCAACAAAGAAATTCCCGTTTTACTGGAAGCACGCGGTATCAAGGAAATTCAAGCTTCCATCGATTGGGCATTGAGCGAAGATCTGGACATCATTCTCATGACCGGCGCTGACGTGCGATTTGCCATCGATTTGCTGAAGGAAAATAATATTCCTGTCATTTACAAAGGCACACTGGCCCTGCCGTCTCAGCGCTGGGAGCCCTACGACACACCATTCACAGTACCACGACAACTCTATAACGCCGGTGTTCGATTCTGCATTTCCGGTAGCGGGACAGCTTTCGCCGCTGCCCACGAACGCAACCTGCCCTACCACGCAGCGATGGCCGTAGCATTCGGATTGCCGCAAGAGGAAGCGCTGAAATCGGTTACACTTTATCCGGCACAAATTCTTGGTGTCGCTGACCTCGTCGGT
>QQUM01000810.1 GCA_008501545.1 Calditrichota bacterium | reverse complement strand
ATTTGTTTTGTTTACAACAAATCGATGTTTGCGGGAGCCGTTCCATGGTGCGAAGCAATTAAATGCTTATTTATCTTTTCACGGATGTTGTGAATCCCCCAATACTTCCCATTGATGTATAAAACAGCTGGCCGAAAAGCCTGTCTGTCCACATCGACGGATGCCAGCAGTGAACCCATCATGCCATCGCGTATCATTGTCGAACTCCAATCATTACCGGAATTGCGCAGAACGAGGGCTTCAAATGTCTCAATATCCAGATCAGGAAAAATCGGGTATTCCAGTGTTGATGGGCCATATTGCGTTCTGAAAAACAGGGACAATGATTTTTGATCCGCACCACGGCTCCAGCCACCAAATATTTTTATGCCGCATCCAACCGAAAATACTCGCTGCTGGTTTTTTTCAAAGAATTCAATGTGCGCCGGACGTTCCCAGTCTTGCCAGAAATTTGCATTGAAATATGGGTAGGCTTCTTCAGCATTCGGGCCTTTCACATAAATTCCAGATTGTTCATCCCACAGGTTGACAGGTGCAGTGCTTAATGAGAGCACCGGTAATTCACTGCCCTCACCGATAAAGAATGTTCGGGTCAGGATTGGTCCGGGCAGTGTGCCTTGCTGAAAGGAACGTGCTTTAAGCACCGTTGTCGTGGAGAGGGCAATTGGCGATTGGTAAAGCGTTGCATTTTCTGTTGGCGGGGCGCCGTTCAATGTATAGTAAATTGCAGCTGTTTCGCCTGGTGTCGAAAGGGAAATCGTTACTGCGTTTTCATAAAATCCTGCTGTTTGTGTGCTTTGAACGGATGGAGAAAATGTGCGGTAACCATCGTTTTTGTTTGCTGTACCCGGTGTTGCATTTTCAAAATAGAACCAATTCTCCGTCCCATCAGGATAGCGGCCCGTGGAAATATCGGTGGGCAGATTGCGGATTTGGCATGAATCGACAAGGTGCCCTTGTGAATCGGAGAGAAAAACGGATTCACCTGCGGTTTTTATTTTAAAATTCGTGTGCAAACTGGAAACAGGAAGGTTGAGCTGTGCGGCAACATTCCGTTCGGCCACGCCAATTTGCGAATACCCAATTGTAAGAAAGGGAATAATGCTCATATCAGAAGAACTCGTGCCATAGTTATGGACTTCAATGGCGAGAAGATTGGAACCGGTAAACAAAATATTGCGGAATGCATCCAGATCGAAAAGCTCGGGATCGCCACCCCGGTACATTTCAGCTTCCCGTGCACGCGTGGCGGATAGATCAAAAGCCGGTGGTGTACCCGTGGTACCGACATTTGCTCTGGCAACTTCCACACCGTTCAGATAGGCAACAAAGGCGTCATCATAATCGATGTGCAGGAGCAATTTTGCAACTGCGTCGGCATCTTTTATGGAAAAAAATTGCCGGAGATAGATGCATTTTGCATCCTGGACAACTGTTTTATCATCGTTGTCTCCGTAACCGATACCGGTTTTTCCCCGTGGCCAGTTATCGACGTTTGTCCTGGGGTTGAACCAAAAGTTTCCAATATCTTCGTTTATATTTAAATAACGGCATGAATCGCCGGACTGTATGACCGTCTCCCATTCGACGACCACGTGATCGTTCGTGGTTCCGGACGCAAAAATAATTGAATAAGCCCCCGGTGCTATTTCGATCCCTGGAAATGCCCATTTATCCAGCTCATCAGCATTATCTGATAGCAGCCAGCCCTCGAGCTTGATGGATTTCTCTGATTTATTGAAAAGTTCGATCCAGTCAGGAAAGTCGTTTTTTTCATCGGCAAGGGTATTGCCATTCGAAGACATGACTTCATTGATTACAATGTCCTGGGCCTGGAGAGATGGCAGGAGAAAAACGGAAAATAATCCAATAAGAGACAGAATTCGAGTTGCTGTATTGAACCAGTGCACGAATTCGAAAAAATAATTCTGCATAGTTGTGTTCGATTTATATTACAACCGCTTGCACTTTTATACGGTGAAAGCGGTTGCCTGCTTTTTAAACTACTTTACTGAAAAACGATAAACGGTTTGTGTTGTATAGGTTTCGCCCGGACGTAAAATTGTCGAGGGGAAATCGGGTTTGTTCGGTGAATCAGGGAAATGTTGGGTTTCAAGACAAAGACCGGTTCGGTAGTTGTATACTTTACCGCCCTTGCCAACATTGCTGCCATCGAGGAAATTGCCGCAATAAAACTGCATGCCGGGTTCTTCGGTTAAAACTTCCATGTACCGTCCGGTGGATTTGTCGTATACGGATGCTTGTAATTTTAAGCTTCCGTCTACATCATTCAGAACCCAGTTGTGGTCGTATCCCCGCCCAAAATGTATCTGTTCTTCGTCGTTGTTTACACGCGCGCCAACTTCAGTCGGCTTTCGGAAGTCTAAAGCTGTGCCTTCAACCGGGTGCAGTTCGCCAGTCGGGATGAGTGTGTTATCGACTGGTGTGAAATGATCAGCATTGAGCCATACTTCATGACTTAATATATCGGTATTGCAGTTACCGCTCAAATTGAAGTAGCTATGCTGGGTCAGGTTGACAGGTGTGGCTTTATCGGTGGTTGCTTCATAAGCAATTTTTAATTCGTTATTGTCGGTGAGCGTGTAGATCAATGTGATATATAAATTCCCCGGGTAGCCTTCCTCTCCGTCCGGACTGAGATAGGTCAATTTTAAGCCGGATGCCGTCGGCTTTGCATCCCAAACGACTTTGTCGAAAGCTTTCAAACCACCGTGCAGGTGATTTTCACCGTCGTTGGTTGCGAGTGTGTATTCTGTACCATCCAGGGTGAATTTGCCTTTGGCTATACGGTTGCCATAGCGACCGACAACCGCCCCGAAATATGGTGTGGCTTCAAGGTAACTTTCCAACTTATCGTACCCCAAAACGATATCTTCGTAAACACCATTTTTATCTTTCACTGTAAGCGATTGCACAATAGCGCCATAATTGGTGATTTTGACTGTCATACCGTTTTTATTGGTGAGCGTGTACAGATAAGCTGCTTTCCCATCCACCGTGCCATAGTTTTCTTTTTTGATTTCCATTTGTTTTACATCTTTCTTTTCATTTGAACAATTTATGAACAGGATTCCGATTAATAAAAATCCTATTATTAATCTCACAGCAACCTCCGGTATTTAAAAAAAATAGAGACCAATATTTACTTAATTTTCTTCAATTGAACAACACATTTTGGGGGATTTCCTGCTTTGCGATGTCTGGCCCAAGGTAACGAACGACCAATCCTTCGTCACCGCCACTTTCAAAGAAGGTGATCCGAAGTGGATGATAGCCTGCTCTCAGCGCAACATCCCCTCTTTTTTCACGCATGCGATGCAAGCCATCGTTATCCACAACACACTTATCACCGATATACAATTGGCTGCCATCGTTGGATTCGGTATAAAAAGAATAGATGCCATCGCGATCAATACGAATAAAACCTTTAAAAATGAACCCGAAATAATCGTTGCGTTCCCTCGGTTCGATGCTGATTTCCGGCGCAATGCCGGATGCTTTCGGACATAATAAAGGAAATTCTGGCAGGACATTCCACTCCCCCTCGAAATAGTCGAAGTCCAAACCGGGTTGTAGATTTGCCCTGTTTTTTTCTGGCTCGCGGTAAACGGCTTTCTCAAAGTCTGCTGACACCGTGCCGCTGGATTTTCCGTGTTCGGCGATTGACTTGGCCTTAAGTATCAATGATTTCGTGATAACAACCGGACGAGTGTAGCGCATGGATTGGTGCGTCGGTTCACTGCCGTCCACAGTGTAAAAGATCGGCTCGCCTTTGCGATTTCTCAATGTGCATGTTGCAGATTCGAGAAAGAGTTTCCCCATGGATATGAAGTGAGGAGCAGAAGTAAGCCGATCGCTGTGAAAAGCCTGTGCATCTTCCAAATCCAGTTTGACAATTTCACGGTCATATGTCATTAAGCCGTTAACTTCTGTTTCCACATCTGTGGTTTGTGTGTAAACACAAGCGCTTAATCCCGGCTCTTTTTCCAGTTGCCAGATTTCATCATAAAGCTTTTCATAGCGATCCCGGTAAGCTTTTTGATCTTTGAAATTCTGGTAGCCCCAGTTTTTTTCCTCCCACAGATGGCGTTCAAAGGGCAGGCCCAATCCGCCGAATTCACCCAGGACGGCTGCCCGTTTGTCTTCGGGTTTTGGTGCAGCCGGGCCGGGGTAACGGTGCCAATCGAGGATATCGCCGACATTTTTGTCCGTCCAGCCACTTGCGTTGGAAACGAGACGATCGGGATCCATCGACTTCACCAGCTTTGTCAGCCGTTCTGTGTCGTATTGTCCCCAGCCTTCATTAAACACAACCCACATCACGATGGATGGGTGATTGAAATGCTGATCGATCATTTGTTTTAATTCGTACTCGAATTGTTTTTTGTGTCCTGCGGTTTGTCTTTTTGCAAAGTCGGTTGGATTCACCGACGGCATATCCTGCCAGACCAGTACGCCGAGTTTATCTGTCCAGTAATACCAGCGGTCAGGCTCTATTTTCGTATGCTTGCGAATCATGTTGAAACCGAATTTTTTCGTCATCTCGATATCATATCGCAATGCCTCGTCGGTTGGTGCGGTGTAAAGACCGTCGGGCCAGTAGCCCTGGTCAAGCGGACCATTCTGGAAAACGTATTTGTTATTCAGTAAAAGTCGTGTGGTGCCTTCTCTGTCTTTGCCAATACTGATTTTGCGCATGGCAAAATAACTGTCGATTTCATCGTGGACGATATCGCCACTCATCAATTTTATCTTTATATCATAAAGATGGGGATCATCCGGCGACCACAGTATCGGATCGGGAACAGACAGTTGGAGATTTGTCATTTCGGTATTTTCAACCGGCACCGTCATTTCGGTGATGATTTTGTCGTCAGAGAAAACAGAAAGCGCCACTACCTCATCATTTGTTGCATCTTCTGTTTTGATGGAAAGCGTTAGTTTCTCCTGATCGATGTCGGGAATCATTGTGAATGATTTTATATGTTTTGGGCTGACTGCCTCCAGCCAAACCGTCTGCCAGATTCCTGTCACTGAAGTGTAGAAAATACCACCGGGTTTATCAACTTGTTTGCCGCGTGGATAGAGCCCGTCGTCGGTAGGATCATAAACCTGGACGATGAGTTCGTTGGCGCCCTGGTCCATCAAAAAGCTTGTAATTTCAAAGTGGAAGTCGTCATAACCGCCTTCGTGTTTTCCGGCTAATTGACCATTGACGAATACAGTCGAGGACCAATCGACGGCGCCGAAGTGGAGAATTATTTTTTGCCCCTGCCAGTTGTCGTCGATTTCAAAAGTCCGGCGATAAGTGAGGTAGCGCGATTTTTCCATTATTCCGGAAAGTGCCGATTCTACTGCAAATGGCACAAGGATTTGCTGCTTGAGGTTTTTGCCAAATTCAGGTGGCTCTTCTTTGTTTCGCAGCGCGATTTCCCACAAGCCATTCAGATTTTTCCAGGCTGCACGGCGCATTTGCGGGCGTGGATATTCCGGGAGTACATTGTCGGGTGTCACCTCGTGCGCCCAACGTGTCATGAGCGGTGCTTTTTGCATGTGCCATGCATCCTGTTGGCATGCGAACAGAAACAGGCCTGCCAATACAATAGAAGGCGATAAAATTCGGTAAATTTTCTTGGCCATGATATCCTCACTCCCTGGTGGCCTTTCAGAAAAAACGTAAATAAGAGACTTCAT
>QQUM01000096.1 GCA_008501545.1 Calditrichota bacterium | reverse complement strand
CGGTGTGTAAAGAATTGTCCAACAAGGTATGTTTTCCGTTTGCAGCACACCTTTTACTTGATTTTAGATATTAATTAATTTAAATTTATCGCATTTATATTCTGTGAGATTAAGACACAATCACGACATTCAACTTCCAACTGCATAAAATAATCGGTAATCAACCGAGGAAAACAATGAAAAAACAATTTCTTACGCTATTCCTTCTATTATTGCCAATTGGCGCTTTCTCCCAGGGATTGAACGTGCATCCACGGTATCTGGTAAACATGCCAATTGCCTCGACTTTACCACGTGCCAGCTTTGATGTGAGCATGTATTCGTTCGCACATGGCGGGTTGCTGGCCGGATTGGAAGTTGGGATGACTGAAAGATTTATGTTTGGGGTGACATTCGGCGGCATCAACGTAATTGGTGAAAATGAAGTAGACTGGCATCCGTTCGCCGGCGCTTCTGCTCGATTTCAATTGGTGCGCGAAACCTACAATTTACCATCTGTCTCCTTCGGGTTTAACTCACAAGGCCAGGGGCGCTACCTTGCAGACTATAAACGGTTTGAAAGAAAATCAACAGGATTTTTTACTGTTGTCAGCAAGGTTTATGAGGTTTTTGATCATCTAAGCTGTACGGTCGGAATGAATTATTCTCTTGAGAATCAGGATAAAGATGATGATCTGAACCTTTTTAGCGGAATTGAGTTAGGTGTATCAACAGATCTTGCGCTTATGCTGGAATACGACTTTGCATTAAACGACAACAGTGAAGAACTTTCAAATGTGTTCGACGACGGTGGGAATCCCATCTCCGGACGGGGTGAAGGGTACCTGAATTTCGGCGTACGCTATCGCATTAAAAACGCCGTTTATTTTGAAGCGAATTTAATCGATTTAACTGAGAATAAATTTCAGGGTACACGCCGATCTGTGAAGATCACCTATTTTGAATTCTTTTAATGGATAAAGCCATGAAAAAAATAAATTTCGCGGTAATTTTATTTGCTCTGTTCACAATGGTTTTGAGTGGGTGTTACACTTTACTCAAACATCCAACATTGCAAAATGACCAGCAACGTCGCAACAGCCTTGGTGAAGTCGAAAATATCGAGTATCGCTCGGATTGTATTCAGTGCCATGTGAATTCTTCAGATTATTACAATGAAAGTCTTTCCTATGGCCATTATTATAACAAGAGCTCCAGCCGCTGGCTTTATTATTACGATTCACCCTGGTGGGTGCAGCCATATTATTATGGTAGCTCGGCAGGGGAGAGCAACGAAACGCCCAATCCGCGTCAATTTGGCCGCCGGGGTGTCCATACTGCTGATACACCAGCAGCTTCAAATCCGGCTGCGAATGCACCTGCGCCATCAACCGGTGCTGTCGCAAAAAAAGGTGATAGCTCGCAACCTTCCTCAAGCACAAAAGTGCAAAAAGATAACCGCCGGCCAGCCAAGGGAAGCAAAAAGGGTACGACTTCGAAAGAGAGAACTCGTAAAAAGATAGATTGAATATTCCGAATGAACCTGTGGCGTACACATCGGAATTCGCTTCACGGTCATCAATTTTTTTAGTTGGGATTTAAATGTCTGAAATGCCAAAGTCGAATCGGCCATTCGCCATCTCACTAATAGCAGCGATAAATGGCATCGCTGCTCTTTTGCATCTAAGCTTCTGGGTGCTGGCATTTATAAAATTACCTCCGTTTGGATCACCCTCCACAATTGCTGAACGTATTAGTCTTGCAACGACCTATGGATTCGGCATTGCTGATTTAATCTGGTCTTTCCCGTTCCTGTTTTTGGGTTCAATTCTCTTATTGAAAAACTATCTTCTTGGTTGGCTTTGTGCACACTTTGCAAATGTGCTTTATTGGTATTCCTTCACTGTCATCGTCACCAGGGACTCCGCAGCTGGTTCTTTGTCGCCAGGCACCATCTTGTTCTTACCGTTTGCTGTTTTTGCATTTTGGGCCGCGTACAGTCTGTGGAAAAATCGTTATCATTTTATGGAATGATTCTTTATGTCGCTATTGCATTTTCTAACCATACACTGCGATGTCGATACATAACCCAGATCGAAAAAGATACACAACCATCCCTTTTCCCGCACGCAAATTCATTCCGGGAAAGAGTATTCACCCCGACAGAGATCCACATGGGAGCCACATACCTTCACTACCAAAACTGGATAAAGATTTACATCAAGATAATTGGATGAATTCGCAACATTATCTTTATGCTGTTGATTTATTCAACTTCGGCTTTTGGTGGGAAGCGCACGAAGTATTGGAAAAAATATGGGTGCACTCAGGTAAAAAATCTTCCACCGCTATTTTCATTCAGGGACTCATTCAAATAGCAGCTGCACTGCTGAAGGATTCACAAAATATTTCTCAAGGGGCAAAGAATCTTCAATCAAAGGGGCTGCCAAAACTCAAATCACAATCAGGTGTTTACCTTGGTATTGATGTTGGGCAATTTGTTAGCGAAATTGAACGCTATTTTTCCGGTGAAGTCATGGATTTGCCTGAAATTATCCTGCAGGAAAAGGTGGAAGATATATGACATGGATTTTTTTGCTGCATCAAAAAGTATGCAGTAGATTGTATTTTGATGTTTATTAATGTGGAAAATTAATTTGTGTGAGTGCTTGCATTGTCGCTAAAAATTAGTATCTTTTTTCCGAAAAAATTCACATTTGTATTGGAGAATTTCGCATATGCCGAAATCAAAATCTCAAATAATAAATCCAACACCACTATTAAGTAATGTGGAAGAAACTGCGCTGCAGGCTTCTGAATTCGACGTTTTATATCCTCCAAAAGAGAAAATTAAAACAATCGTTGTTGACAATTGTCCCGCACTTGGGAAGCTGGCTGCCTTCCGTTTCCTTGAATGGGTCCAACAAAATCCGGAAGGGATTATTTCTCTGCCCACAGGAAAAACGCCTGAGCATTTTATAAAATGGGTAATGTATTTAATGGGGAGTTGGCATGATAAATCGCTACATGCAGCGATGGAAGAATTTGGTTTAGACCCTGCTGTGAAACCCGATATGAGCGGATTGCATTTTGTTCAAATTGATGAATTTTACCCGATTAATCCACAACAGAGCAACAGTTTTTTACAGTATATCAATAACTTCTATATAAAAGGATTCGGACTCAATTCGAAGAAAGCGCAATTGATCGATTGCTCCACTATCGGATTGAGGAAGCATGAAACATTGGAATCAATCTGGTCTGATGGTGAGGTGGATTTAAGCCTGCGTTACCGGCCTGGACGAACGGGTAAGGAACGTAGACAAAAAACGCTCATAGAAGCGATTGACCAGTGGTGTGTTGAATACGAAATGAAGATTCGCAGCCTCGGTGGAATCGGTTTTTTCCTTGGTGGAATCGGCCCGGACGGGCATATTGGATTCAATGTGCAGGGTTCTGACCACTACTCCACAACGCGTTTGTCTCCCACGAATTACGAAACACAAGCCGCTGCAGCATCCGATCTGGGCGGCATAGAAATCGCGCGCAAGCGATTGGTTATAACAATTGGACTGGGTACAATTGTATACAATCCGCAATGTACGGCAATAATCATTGCTGCCGGTGAGGCTAAAGCAAAAATTGTTGCCGATGCGGTTCGAAAAGACAAAAATATACACTACCCGGCCACGGCGCTGCAGGACTTACCACAGGCACGGTTTTACATAACAAAAGGCGCCGCCAAGTTGCTTCCCGAAAGACAACTGTCTTGCTTGAACAAGCCGCTGAATTGAGCACAGAGCAGAAGGAAAAAGCAGTCATCGATTTAGCATTGCACAAAAGGAAACGTGTGTGCGATCTTACAAAGGATGATTTTCTGAGCTCAAAATTGGCGCACGAGGTGCTGAAAAAGACAGGGATTAAAAGAGTTTCAGATCTCTGCAAAGAAGTTGAGCAAAATTTATTGAATAAAATCAACAAGGGCAGCAATGCCTTGACCAATACACGTTTTTTGCATACGGAACCGCATCACGATGATCTAATGCTCGGCTATCTGCCATTTATCGTGCGTCACACCCGTGATCCGCAAAATTACCATCATTTTGTGTGCCTGACAAGCGGCTTCACTGCTGTGACAAACAAATTTATGCGCGAAAAACTCGGCTGGCTTTCATCCTATATTAACACACCGGAATTTGAGGCATTAAATGAACAGGACTATTTCCTGCCGGAAAATTTAAACGGGCGCGACAGGGATGTATGGCAATATCTTGATGGCGTGGCTGCAAATAGTGCGTCGATGAAACACAACGGTATTGCACGCCGGTTGTTGCGCGATTTGATCGTCGTGTTCGATGAACGGAATTTTCAGAATTTGAAAGATAGAATAATTGAGCTGGATAGTTATTTTGAAAAGCAATATCCCGGCAAAAAGGATTTGGAATACATCCAGCGGCTGAAGGGCATGAGCCGCGAATACGAAGCTGAATGCCTTTGGGGCTACTTCGGTTTTACTTGTGAGAGTGTGCAGCATCTCCGTCTGGGATTTTACAAGGGGGATATCTTCACCGAAGATCCCACTCTTGACCGTGATGTGCGTCCGGTGCTGGATTTATTAAAGGAAGTAAAGCCGGATATTGTCTCCGTTGCGCTCGATCCCGAAGCCAGTGGACCTGATACGCACTACAAAGTATTGCAATCCATCACCGAGGCCTTGAAACTCTATGAAAAAGAAAGCGGTCGCTCAGATATCAAAGTCTGGGGATACAGAAATGTGTGGTTTCGTTTTCACCCGAGTGAAGTCGATATCGCGATTCCGGTTTCGTTGAACATGTTTTCCATAATGGAGAGTTCATTTATCAATGGCTTCGTTTCACAGAAAGATGCTTCGTTTCCCAGTTATGAGCATGATGGCCCCTTTAGCGAGCTTGCACAAAAAATTCAGGTTGAACAGTTTCAACAACTGAAAACACTCCTGGGCCGTGAGTGGTTTTATGAGCACCAGAGTCCACTCATTCATGCAACACGTGGTTTCGTCTATTTGAAAGAAATGAATTTGCAGGAATTTTATAAATTGAGCCGGGAATTAAAACAGGCCGCAGAAAATCGGTGAGATCGGCCACTGTTTTTTAAAAAGTATAATTGCAGCCAGCTGTTTATCCTGGCCGTGAGCGCACGAATATTTGATCATAAAATCACTTCATATAATCTTTATATGTCCCTGAAGGTACAGCACCAGTTGTACCTTCAGGGACATTTTTATATTTGATTCGTTTTGCGACCATAAGTTTGTTGTTTTGATAAGTATTTCGAAATATAATACTTAAAGTAGTGTTTATGATGTTTTTTAAGTAGATGGCACTCTGGTTGCAAGTTGGCAAAGGAATTTTTTCACCGATTGTGAATTGTGCCGCTAAAAAGGTGCGTATTTATGAAGATTTTACTCAAAATGGTTCGTTGCGAATTGCGCTCTATGGAAAATTGCCGAAGGGATTAATAATGATCTCGTTTAAAAGACTCGCACAGGCTTTCATATTTACATTTGCGCTTTTGGCTTATTATCCACAGGAAGTCAGCTCACAGGTACGGAGTGCCTCGGTTGTGCAGTTGCGACAGGAATATAATCTGCTGACCCAAAAAATTGAATCTGCCAAACAACTCTTTGGGAATTCAAGTAGTCAAAAAATTCGCATCCTGATACAGGAAGCAGAAAAACGCCAGAGTGAGGCATTGCGTTACTGG
>QQUM01000656.1 GCA_008501545.1 Calditrichota bacterium | reverse complement strand
CTTCCTCAATTTCAATCAGTTTATTTTGCAAGCGTTTGCCGAGAATAGCGCATACACGCTCGTTCACAGACTGTTTTTTTACTTCCCAAATCACGACGCCGTTGTGGACAAGTGTAAATTGGACTTCAGGGTATGCCAGCGCCAGACGGTTGGCCATGACAAGACAGCGGCGGTATTCTGTGGAAGTGGCACGTAGAAACTTGCGCCGGGCGGGTGTGTTAAAAAAGAGGTTTTTTACAGCAATATTTGTCCCCTGCGTTCCCCCTGCCGGTTTTTCTGTAACAACAAATCCACCATCGAGATGCAGCTCAGTTCCGGCATGTGCGCCGGCTTCGATAGACTTTACTTCGATCCGTGAAACAGAAGCGATGCTTGCCAGAGCCTCGCCGCGGAATCCCAGGGTACCAATGGTTGCCAGATCTTCCGATGTTAAAATCTTACTTGTTGCATGGCGCTGAAAAGCCAGCTTCAAATCTGCAGGCCCCATGCCGTTCCCATCATCGACTACCTGTATCAGGTCTTTTCCGCCTTCTTTGAGAATTACGGTTATCGACCGGGCATGTGCATCGATAGCATTTTCGACCATTTCTTTTACGACAGATGCTGGTCGCTCGACCACCTCACCAGCCGCAATTTTATTGGCCACATCATCGGATAAAATTTTTATTTTAGTATCAGACATGAAAAATTGAACACGCTTAAATTTTGCCTTATTTTTAATTATAAGTTGAATAAAATAGAGAAGATTCCTACATATTGCAAGGCAATAAAACCAACCTGCCGAAAATGACTTTACCGGATCAAAATGTGCAAAATTAATAATTGGATCGATTAGAGTCGAAAATGATATTTTACTCTGAAGTAGATAGTTAACAAAAAAATATGAAATCGCAGTGAATTGCAAAACAGCAGGATAAAAATGGTTTGTACTTCACTGCGTTATTTCCTTTTTTAATCTTCACTTACTGCACCGTTTGAATTCCAGAGAATATTCACTATAGTTTGCCAGGAAAAAACAAGGAGTATTTCAAATGAGTCTAACTCAATATAGCCAAGAAGATTACCACGTAGAAACTCTCGGCGAATGCAAGATAAAGTCTCCACTTGATTTAAAAGCCAGCAAAGCAGGCCGTAGCGCTGGCTTTACCCCGGATGATATCCGCATTTATTCTGAAATTGAAAGCAATCGTGACCTATCCTGCCCGACAATTGAAAAAGCCGGTCCACGGGAAAAAATCTACTTTCGTCCCGCCTATACAAAAGCAGCCCTTGTCACTTGCGGTGGCTTGTGCCCGGGCTTAAACCATGTCATTCGATCACTTTATATGCAGCTTTACTATCGATATGGCGTGAAAAACATCGTTGGCATTCCTTATGGCTATGCGGGTTTAAATCCGAAAAACAAACTCACCCCAATACAGCTGACACCGGAGCTCGTTACAAATATACACCGGACAGCCGGTACGTTTCTCGGTTCTTCACGCGGCAGCACAGACCCTGCCGTCATGGCCCAACAACTTGAGAGTGAGGGCATAAATATTCTTTTTACCATAGGCGGGGATGGCACTTTAACCGCAGCGCACGAAATTTGGCTTGAAGTAAAAAAGCGAGGCCTCGACCTTGCCATCGTCGGTGTTCCGAAGACAATCGATAACGATATCAACTTTGTTTATAAAACTTTCGGTTTCGATACGGCTGTCGAAGAAGTTCGCAAGGTTTTGGAATGTGCCCATGCCGAGGCCAAAAGTCACCAGAACGGCATTGGGCTCGTTAAAGTCATGGGACGTGACGCCGGATTCATCGCAGCACATGCCGCCATGGCCAGCCGTGAAGTGAATTACTGCCTGGTACCGGAAATTCCATTTGAAATGCTGGGTCCCAACGGCTTCCTGCGCCGTTTGCAGGATCGACTGAAACGGCGCAACCATGCTGTGATAATTGTCTCCGAGGGGGCGGGACAGGATCTTATTCTGGGAGAGCGGAGCGAACGGGATGCTTCGGGAAATTTACGCTATAAAGACATTGGCCTGTTTTTACGTGATGGAATTTCAGAATTCTTCAGCGAGCAGGAAATCGAGATCAACCTTAAATACATCACGCCATCGTATCAAATTCGCAGTGTATTACCAACAGCACATGACAGCGTTTTCTGTGATAACTTGAGCCGCTACGCAGTACATGCAGCAATGGCCGGAAAAACCGACGTTGTTATTGGACTTTGGCATAACGTTTTCACACACATCCCCATCGCCATCGCAACGGCGGAACGGAAGAGAATCAGTCCATCCAGCAAGCTTTGGTTCGGGGTACTAGAGGCGACGGGCCAGGCTGAATCAATGGTCAATGACCGCGACTTCATCATCGATCACACCGAAGAAATCATGTCAGGAGTGGATCAGTAATTTCCCTCTTTTAACCGGGTGCGCCGATGTTTCATCGTCCTATTTGAGAACGCATAAAAAAAAATGGGATTATCGCCTAATTACGATAATCCCATTTTAAATTGTATCTTAAAAATTGCAATACCAGACCAGAACCGGCCGGTTATTTCTTTGCACGTTTTGCTATTTTTAATACAAAACCATTTTTGGAAAAGCCTTCAATCTTTTCGGGGCCAGAAATTGCCTTTTCGGTATACACACCTGCGATATCATCGATATTCACATTGAATTGAATGAGAATTGGATTGATTGGGCAAGAACCGGATGTTCCGGGTTTTGAAAATGCTATTTTCAGCGCTTCACCACTTTTGTCGTCACTTTTTAATAAGTCAAATCCAATTTCCCTTGTCTCCTCATCATAGCCTAAACGCAAAAACTTTGTATTGTCAGCATTGATATTGTGTTTGCGAAAAAATCCTGTTGAGAAGGTAATACTTTTCTGTGCTTTCCGTATGGTTATCTTAACATCACTCGGGCGAGCACCGCGTTTTGCAACTAACATTGGCATTTAAAGATTCCTTTCTATTTGTACGCAAAATCTTCTTTTGTTTTAAAAACTAGCATATGTTTTCTTCATAAGAATATTGAATCAAACATTGAATTAAAAGTTAAAGATACGTGCATTCAGGTATAGTACGAATACTCAATAATTATATATAAAAGATCGTGAATTAAAAGAGAAATTTTAGTAAAAATTCTATATAATAGCCTATATTGGTTCCAATATGCTCAATAAATTGCACATATAAATAATTTTAACGATTACAAAACAAGCGGAAACAAACCAAATATTCCTGCGAACAAAGAAGAACGAAAAAATGAAAGACTCTTTCCACTTAAAAAAGGTCGATTCAAGCAATGATAAAAAATAAAAATCCCAAAGAAGCAAAGCTGAGTGAAGCGTTTAGAGAAGGCTTTAAGCATGAAAACTTCTTCCAGACGATTAAACGCGAATACAAGGAATTGCAAAATTTCTATCTCGATGATGATCGTCGCTCCCGTTTGACAGAAATGGGAATCTTCAGACGCATATTCTGGACACTGGCCTGGCTTCTAAAATTGTTATTTCTCAAGTTACATCCAATCCGTCGACTGGTTCTGCTTGTCGGGCTTATCCTGTCGATTATATCCCCCCTGGGTAACGGAGAAGGCAGTGGAACTTTCGGCATCGATTCCAACATCGTTGGGCCGCTCATCGTGCTTTTCGTATTAATGCTCGAGCTCAAGGATAAATTATTAGCACGCGATGAACTGGAAGCAGGCAGGCGTGTACAAATGGCTTTGATGCCTGATCGTATGCCATTGGTCTCGGGTTGGGAAATTTGGCTCTACACTCGCCCTGCAAACGATGTAGGCGGCGATCTGGTGGACTTTTACTGGATTGACGAAAAAACGTGTGGACTCGCCCTGGGTGATGTTTCCGGCAAGGGCCTGGAAGCTGCATTGTTCATGGCAAAATTACAGGCCACGATTCGCGCTTACCTCACTGATTTCACCACGCTATCAAAACTTGCTGAAAAAATCAATCGCACATTTCATCGCGACAGTCTTCCAAATAAATTTGCATCCATCGTCTTTGCTGAATTCCAGCCCAATGAAAGCAGGGTCACCCTTCTCAATGCCGGCCACATGCCACCGATTGTTTTGCGTGGTGATCAAATTGAGGAAATTGAAACCCACGCGCCGGCGTTCGGCCTTATGGCAGAAGCCGACTTTGAGGCAAATGAAATCGAATTAAATTCAAACGATATTCTTTTACTATATTCTGACGGCGTCACTGAAGCACGAAATGATGAAGGTGTATTTTTTGGTGAAAAACGTCTCAATGATGTTTTGAAATTCAAGACAGCACCAAGCGCGCAAGAGGTTGGAGAAACAATCATACGGGCAATTGCGGATTTTAAAAATGATGCCCCGTTTTACGATGATATTTCGCTGGTGGTTTTAAAAAGAGCAGGTTAACCGAATGCGATAGGCAAATGCGCTTTCATCAATTGAATGCAAGTTTAAAAGTATTGACAAATTGTTCGGTTCAACTCATTCCGGTGGGCAGATCTTATAATGCACTTCTGAACAGTTTCGCAATCGTTCCGCGGCTTCTTCCGGTGTAAAATCCCGCTGTGATTCAGCCATCAACTCAAATCCAACCATAAATTTTTTCACCGTACTTGAGCGCAATAAGGGCGGATGAAAATGAGCATGCAATAGCCAGTGCGAGTTATCCGAACTATCATTTGGTGCACCATGCCAGCCCATCGTGTAGGGGAAGGAAATATTAAACAGGTTATCATATTTTGTCAGAATGCGCTTCAATATATCAGCAAGATTATCCATTTGATTGGAATTCAGTTCCGGTAGGCGCATTACAGATTTTTTTGGCAACAACAATGTTTCAAAGGGCCAAACAGCCCAAAAAGGCACGAGCACTGCCCAATCGTCGTTTTCCAAAACGATGCGGTCATTTTCTTTTAATTCTGCTTGGAGATAATCCATCAGAAGCACTGAACCATTTTCGATGTAGTAATCTGCCTGACTGCTATTCTCCTTAAATACCTCATTTGGCAAAGTATTTAAAGCCCAAACCTGTCCATGGGGATGCGGATTGGAGCAGCCCATGATATCCCCTTTGTTTTCAAAAATTTGCACCCATCTATAGTTCTCACCCAGATCGATGACTTGGTCGGACCAGACATCGATTACCTTGCGTATATCCTCAATTGGCATTTCCGGTAAGGTAAAATTGTGTTTTGGCGAATAGCAGATCACACGACTGATACCACGCACACTTTCAATCTGAAACAAGGAATTGCTTGAATCTTTAATTTTGGGAATGTCCTCCAGCAACGCCGGATAGTCATTATCGAACACGAAGGTATCAATATATTTTTCGTTAATAGAACCATTTGAGCGAGTGTTGCCGGGGCATAAATAACATCCAGGATCGTATTCCGGCTGCCTGTTCGCTGCAACTTCTTCCGTCTGTCCTTGCCATGGGCGTTTCGTACGATGAGGAGAGACGAGAAGCCATTCACCCGTGAGTGGATTGTATCGTCGATGTGGATGATTCGATCGATCAAATTCCATTGTAATCCTGTTTTAATTTTTGAAAAATTATTCGTATTATTCTTGCTTGTCGATAGACGATGCCGTAACGAAATCCGTATTATGAGGACCGTTTAGAGCGAAACAGTACACATCACCATGCAAAATAGCAAGGACTTTTTGGCCAGATTATTTGTAATGAAATAAGAGTACGCAGTATCGTGACAATGCCATTCGTT
>QQUM01000772.1 GCA_008501545.1 Calditrichota bacterium | reverse complement strand
GGAAAAGAATTATTTCCTTTAGGAGAGCCTAAAGAAAAGAGAAGATGTTTAAAAATCAACTTAGAATTCTTATTTATTGGGTTTCGCAAATATATAAAGAGAACCAACAATTCATCTATTTCAGCAGTGAGAAAACGGAGATTATGATAAGTATTAATAAATGATAGTAAATCATGAAATCTTTCTTCAAATCGTTCCATTATATCTGTCACATGCTTATCTAGGCGATCCGCAAAAACAGGCTGCTGAGGTTGTTCGATCTTTTTGAAAAATTCCTTTGCAAGTGCTTCGATAGAACTGTACTTCTCATAATGATGATTGAAAAATACCTGATAAAAAAGCGAAAAATTCGAAGCAATAACAGGTTGAAACAAGCCAAGATCATCTGAATCAAATCGGTTTGAAAATTTGAAAAACTTGGCGTATTTAATAGATTTAATTAGATCATCTGTATGAATTGGATCACTGCTCATCAAAGAGTGGATATTAAATAAACATTCCCTTTTGATGGTACTTAGATATAAATTATCATAAGATGAATCATCTATTTCGTCCATTGAAGAATAGAAACTTGATAATAATTCAATCTTAGAAGTTAAAGATGCATTCAATGAATTAATTCCCCCTACCAATTGTTGATTTAAATTAAAATCTAAACTACTCGGTAAATTAAAAGATCCTTGATTTACATTTTTTATTTCATTTATTATTTTAATATATATTCGTAATTCATCAAAATCATTATCGCCTTTGCCACGATTAAATGATTCTTCAAATTTATTTATTAAAAGCGCTGTTAATCTTCGTAGTGGTTCGTACTCATTTAATGCAGTACATTTACGCACAGTTATTCCAATTATTTGCCTAAGCTCTTTTAGAAATCTGGTGGGCTCATTTAGATAACAATCGATATCATCAAGACGTGAATCCCATCGTTTATTAAAATCATAACTATCGCGTGAAAAGAGAATAAGGATAGTGAAATATGCTGTTGGATTTAGCTCAACATCCTCAGCATATTTAAAATAAAAATCGTAAAATTGCAGTTCAGGGTGTTTGTCAATTTGCGCTATTATATGTCCAAATTGCGTTGCGTCATTGATATTTAAATCATCAAGTCGTGAAAATAATTTAACGAAAAAATTAATTTTATTTTGATTGATGCGTCTTGATCTAAAATCACTTTCGATTTGATGGGATGTTTTAGAAATAAATTCTGATAATTTAAATAATGTCACGAAAAATCGAAGCGGTGTATAATAATTTTCAATAGTTTCAATATCTGATTGTATGACCTCAATTAGAATGCCTTTAAACATTTTTTCACGGAAAGCTTTTACTTCATATTTCGCAAATACATGTTCTGATAATGGATATTTAGTAAAAGAAAATTTGAACTGATCCAATAGTGAAAGTGTTTCAAAAAGCCCTATTCTCTCAAGATTGTTCTTGACAATATTTAAGACTGCAATATTTAAATTATAACCAATATCCTGAAGCTTTTTAAAAGGAATCTCTGCTTTGATTCCGGCAGGATTAAGGTTAAAGGCATTTTCGAAAATTTGTCCCCGATTTGGGATTCTTAAAGAGAAAAGGTTGGTGAAATATCTTTTTAGTTCCGGATCGTCATAGTTACCGAGGGAAGATCCATAGGATGATGATTCAACTAAATTATCCGATGCCGAACGATTTAAATCTTGCCTATGGCCATATTGCGGAACAGGTTCATCAAAATAAATAGCAAGCCGACAAAATATTTCTTTTTCAAGGTTTTCTAATTGTTTCTCTTGTGCAAAGAAACTAATTAGCGATTTATCATCATCAAAAGTGGAATGAAATAGTCGGCCATCTATAATGACCTGATAATATTTATTTAACACATCCTGATTAAACTCATCACGCGTACGAGTTTGCGGATTCTTATATACTCTTATCCAAAAACCTAATTGTCGGGGATAATCATACTCACTATCCAGGTAAAATTCGACTAAATCTTTTTCCACAGGTAATTCTGCATGGACATATAGCAAGGATAACTCATTTAAAACATAATCGGTTTGCGTTTGACTAGGCGTTGCCTTCATCTCAAGAAAGCGAAATAACCATTTTTTTTCTCGTGATGTCTCTGAAGCATTGGCACTTAATACTTTTTTGATTTGAGGAAGAAAGCTGTTATTTCGGGCGAAGATATTTCCTCGGTTCTGTGTATCCCATATTAATAAGAATATAAAAAGAGCTAAGTAACGATCTTCGCCACTTTCTTCGATCATTTGGCTAATAATATATTCCCATATACTTATATCTGTTAGAACACGGGCGAGAATATTCGGGGCCTTAATCTTATCCACTTCCTTGAAAACTTCTGTTAGCAGGGCGCCATATACGATATTGCCATCGATTTTATCACATATTATTGTTGTATCAAGGAGTACATCGACAAGTGCAGGAAGTAACTCTTTTTTTAACAACGTAAGCGCTTGCGCTGGAAATTGTATTGAGAATGCCTGGTTTAAAATATCCAGATTATCCAATGAAACGGATTGATTAATTCGTACAGATAATAATCTCAACAAGCTTTTAAATGTGTAGAGGTATTCTTCCGGGGGATAAGTTTTATCCAACTTCAGCAAGATTTCGACTAATTCATTGACAACGGTTTGTGATGAGATGTGACCTGAGTTTTCCTGATAGCGCTCAATTAAGCCATTAATTTTGTTGTTAATTGTTCCCTGATAGTTGAGTACATCTGCGATGAAATCCTGAAATACGTTATTTCGAATTGCAAGATTCTCGTAACTGAAAGATACCTCGACCACGTCTTCGGAATCTTTTTTATCCTGTAAATCAGCTGGTTGGGTGAAATTTTTATTTAAATAATCAAATCCATAATAACTTCTTCCAATGGCTGTGGTACTAAGTTGGGATCGATCCGTTTTGCTTAAAATAAGCCAATTAATGCCCGGCATTCGCGGTTGGCTTCTGCCACTCCATAAAGTCACAAATTTTCTTCTGCTAGGTGGAATCCAGGACCATGCAGTTTGGACGAGGGCGATTGAATCAGCAGTATGCATCTGAGAAGCATCATGTTCGGCAGGTTGTACCACAAGGTATTGCGGGCGGCGAGGATTTAAGGCTGCATTGGCCGCATCGACGATCGTCTTCAGATTTTCTTCGCCACCAGTAAAGTTGGTCGCCTGATAAAAAGTATCCGCTTCCGGGATAACGTCTACATCTATTTCAATTGTCTCCATATGATCGTTCGGCTCTCCCTCCCACTTGTCGAGCCAAATATCCCTTTTAAACAGCGAAAACACATCGCATTTATAAAAAGCATCAACGAAGTCCTGATCCACAATCAATGCATGGGCGAAAAAATTTCCCGGTCTGCCATCACTTGATTTCCCCGCATCAACAATGCGAATAAGAATCGGGACATCATTTATCTTATTTAAAGCGTATAAAGTATATCCTGCAGTTAAGCGAATTGCATCGTTCACAACGATTAACGAAGCAATTTTTTGATAGAGATTTTTAAATTCTTCAACATAAGTTATGCCTACAACTTGCCACCCCTTTTGTCTCCCAAAAACTCCTATTAAGGCATGTGTATAACAAAATTGCTTAAATTTTAGTTGAACTTGTCTCACGCTGTTTCTCCGATATATTCAGTTGGCCAACCAAGTGCATTACAAATTAATGCATCAATCCAACGAGGAGCGTAATCCAGATGACTTCCCGAATAACTCCATGGTATTTGGTGGAATCGTACATCATCGATTCGGGTAACGATCATTTCATATAATTTAGGAACACGACGTTTTACCGATTCTTCAGCAATAGCGTCGTTTCGTGAATGAAAAGACGGCCAAGGCCTCACTCCATATTCTGAATTTCTTTCACTCGTTTCTAAAATATGGAGTATTGGGGCTTTAGTACTACCATCGTTTTTTAGTGAATCCAAAATATAACCCAAGATAATAAGCTGTTGGTTTATTGGACTTTCGACAATGTTTTCGTCATTGACAGGTTCAAACCATTCAGAAGTGATTATCCAGATAAACACATTTCGCTCAGCGTTAATGAAGTGCGATCCTATTCGGTTATCACTGAATTCATCACTGTAACCACTATCAACTTTTGCTGTGTGAATAAAGGTTTTCTTTTGGGGATTTTCAAGGGAAGTCGTTTGCAAAAGAAATGAAGAATCAGACCGCCCATCTTTTTTATCAATTTCCACCGAATTGAGCAGAGGATATCGAATATTCCATCTTTCTTTGAGTGTTCGTTCAAAGGCAGCAAACAACTCATCTTTCTGATAATTCCCTAATAAAATCAACTGCACCGTCGCTAAATATTGATGAAATGCGTCACTATCTATCGCTGAACAGATCTGATCATATACTTTTTTCAGGCTCTTTTCAGGAGTCAAATAGAAAATTCCTAGTGAGGAAAACAGATATTCTTCAAAGGTTAAGTAGTAGTTAAAATTTGCATAACAATATGAGTAAGAAATCCGCTGTGGTGAATAGTTCTCAAAAATATTTTGTTTTACTTTTTCACTAAATTCAGTAAGGATTTTGTTTCCGTACTGGTTCATGACACCAAAAGCCTTTAAGGGATCTTTCTTTAACTCGACACTTTGCAAAGCCCTTTGCCGCTCTTTGCTAAAATCGGTTCCGCTAAAGATGATATGTAAATTTTTACATGCGCCATATTTGCGGTACCTTTTAAAAAAGTCTTTTATATTTTTATACAATTCATCCGCATAATTCGAACGCTCAGATTCATCCTTTACCTGCAGCATATCATCATTAATCACAAGGAGTAAATTTTCTGGTACGGTCGCCATTTTCTCAGCACGTTTTAATGGATTTAACGACTCCATTAACTGCTGTGAAGTTGGTGAATCCTGTTTCTTTTTGTAATGTTTTGACCACTTGAAGTCATCAAGATTGAGAGATGTAAAATGAATCTTTAGATTTTCCCCATAAGAAAACGAAAAGCCATATTCCAAAGGATCGGTTTCTTTTAATTCCTGGCTATCCAAAATACTCAAATAATTATTCAATTCAGTATTTTGAGATAAAATATTTTCAACGGTATTGCGATAATTATCTAAAGCTGCAGATTGAGTAAATATTTGTAAAACAGTGATTTCAGATAGCATGTAGGAAACTTTCGAAAATTGAATTAGAAATCAAGGTGAATTTTTTATTTAATCAACGAATCCTTACCAGACATGAATTCTTCATCCTCATCAGGGCTAAGTAACGGATCTTCATCGGAATCAGCAAAGAAGTCGCCATTATCGCGGTTTGTTCCAGGCAAATGCCCCATTTTATACAACATCCAATAAAATGGATCTTCGATCCGAATCGGTTCTATAGGTTGCTCGAGATTATAACTTCCTTCTGCCGGGGGATGCCCCAATGAACTAACTGCAAAATATCCTACATTACTACCTTCTGAATTTTCTAATCCTACCAATTGACTATAAATTTGATGATGAAATTCTTTTGCATAATTTCGAACTTCTTTATTAACCCGGTTGAAATCATCGACACAAAATTCTCCTGCGGTATTATGCGGGGAAGGCTGCCAAATGATTGAATCTTCATCAAAATGTCCAATACCTTTTCCCCGGAATATATCAACTTTGTTCACGATGATCGCAAAAAGCTTATCTCGCATCGCATCTTCATCTTCATGTGCGCGTGTCAAAATTGTATTTA
>QQUM01000160.1 GCA_008501545.1 Calditrichota bacterium | reverse complement strand
TGCTTGTAGGTGAATCGATCAACCCGAACGGCTTTCGTCCAACGGACTATGATTTATTTTCCATTTTGAACAACTTTTTTGCTACGGTTCATTCCCATGCCATATTAATTCAAAAATTAAAGAACCTGAGTTCGACCGATCATCTCACCCAACTTTTAAATCGTCGGGCATTCAACAAAGCATTAACCAGGGAAATTGCCCGTTCAGTTCGATACGAACTCGAGTTTTGTTTGCTGCTCATTGATATTGATCATTTTAAAAACTACAACGACACCAACGGCCATTTGGCAGGCGATCTGTTACTGCAAACATTTTCAGCAATGTTAAAACAATGTGCACGTTCCAGCGACATAATTTGCCGTTTCGGCGGTGAAGAATTCGCCATCATACTCATCGGTGTTGATGAAGCAGGGATTCATGCATTTTGCACTCGCTTGCTGCACACAATTCGTGAATATCCATTTGAAAATGCAGATAAACAGCCACTAGGTTTTGTGAGCGCCAGTATTGGAGCGGCCGATTTCCCGAAAAATGCAAAAACCAACAAAGATCTTATTGCATGTGCAGATACTGCCTTATACAAGGCAAAAAATGACGGGCGAAATTGCGTCCGCTACTATAATAACAATGAATTTTACCAATCAGACACCGATTCAGGAAAAGCGTTTAGAATTAACCGGCACAAGATTCAGAGAAAGGTAGCACGATGAAAAAAATTCTTGCCCTGTCATTTGCAACCCTGGTTTGCATTTTTTCAATTACTACCTTCACAGGTGGGCGGCAAGCGCAATCAGCATTAGCCTATAGCAATTCTTTTGCAGACAAGCTGGAGATATTTAAACTTATTTTAGATACAGTGCAACAACGATACGTTGAAGACTACAGCCAGGAAGAATTGCTTGAACACGCGATAAACGGCATGCTCTCAAAACTCGATCCCCACACGTCCTACCTGCCGGTTGACAATTTCAAACGCTGGAATAAGAATTTCGAAGGCTTTCAGGGGATCGGGATTCAATATGCATTTATCGAAAACAAACCAACGATCACTGGATTTATTTCGAATTCACCGGCGCAAGATGGCGGCATGAAAATTGGCGACAGGATTGTTAAAATTGATGAAAAAGATGCAACAAATTTATCTCGTGTTGAAATGGCCGAATTAATCAACAATTCGCCGCGTGCCGTAACAAATATGCATGTCTGGCGACCCGACTCACGCAGCATGCACACATTTAAAATTCGCCGGGAGCATCTTAATCTAAAAAGTGTGCAAACCCGGACGATGTTGCAAAAAGGAATCGGGTATGTTCATATCGACCGCTTTTGCAGCAATACGGCTTATGAACTGGATGATGCACTCAATTTACTTGCCCGGCAGGGAATGCGCAGTTTGATTCTCGATCTTCGGGATAATGGTGGCGGTTATCTTTCTTCTGCCGTCGAGGTGACGGATCGATTCCTGCCACCGGGAAAATTAATCGTTTACACATTGGGAAAGGATCCGGATTCCTATCAGGAATACCGGGCTGCACGTTCATCTATTTTCACAGAAATTCCATTGACGATTCTCATTAACCACGGAAGTGCGAGTGCTGCAGAAATTGTTGCCGGTGCATTGCAAGATTGGGATCGTGCGGTCATCCTGGGGGAAACAAGCTTTGGGAAGGGACTCGTTCAAAGTCAGTACCGCTTTCGGGATGGCTCCGCGCTTTTAGTCACAACAGCCAAATACTACACGCCGCTCGGGCGATTAATCCAACGAAATTATCACAGTAGCACCAAGGACGAATATTATTACGATGCTTATGATGAAGTGGCGCATAAACCGGGACAGCATGAGCCAAATGAGCAGGTTTTTATAACACCACGCGGCCGAAGACTCTACGGACGTGGCGGTATTGAACCGGATTTATGGGTAAAAAATGATGATTCCATTGTTTCGGACGAATTGCTCGATCTTTATCTAAATCACAATGAAGAAGTGCTCAAGTTCACACTTGACCTTCTGTATAAACGCCCCTGGTTACAAGAGAGCAAAACCGATGATATCAGTACGAATATTCAGATAACGGATAAAGAACTGCTTGCTTTTAAAAATAGAATCAATTCGCTCGACAAACTTTACAAAGCACACTTTTTCAGTAAAAACAAAGAGGATATTCGCTTCCTTTTACGAAGAGAGCTCGCTTATCTGGCGCATGGTACAGAAGGACGCTTCCGCGTTGCAAAAACACGGGACAGCCAATTGCAAAACGCTATAGCAAATCAGAAGAAAGCGTTGGCGCTTGTTCAATATCAATTAAGCCATATGTCGGGAAATAAAACAGAATAACGGAATACCCCTGAATGCTTTCGACGTTGTGATGAGAAATTTGAGCAATAGAGACGGGAAGATGGGTTTTAAGACGGTTGTTAGAGTAAATCATAACGAAATCGATGCAACTCATCAAAGTCCGGATTAAACATACGTAATTTGTTGTCATCATAATTAGTAAACAAGCAATCGGTGTGACTGTCAGTGAGTTCACCAACAACAGTTGCCGGGATATTCCTTTCCGTGCAAAGGGTGAGCAATTCTTCACAGCTGCGCTCATCCAGAGCTGCCAATAAACTACCGGTTGCATCGATACACAACGGATCCAGTCGAAAGAGATCACAGAGTAATTTCGTCGTAGTAAACATGGGCAATTTTTCCAGATCGATCTCTACCCCGACACCATAATTCTTTACAAGATTATAGCTACAGGCTGCAACGCCCCCTTCACCCATCAAATAATATTTTCCCGGACTTGGAAATTTTTTACGAAATTTCATGAAAGACTTACCAGAGATATGGGCTTCATAGTCCAACTCACGGCACCACTTGTAAAATTCAGGATCAAAATTATATCGAATTTTTTCACCATAGAGTTCTGTGAGCAACAGAATTGGCACTGGCGCCAGGGAATTCAGCACAATCAACTTTAATCCGGATCTTAGCAGGAATGTGTCGTCTGCCTCTGTTGCCGGACGGAAGCCCACGGCAGATAAAATCAAAATCGGATCTTTTACACCGGGATGTTGAATGACGTGACTTTTCGAAATCTCATACCGATGTTGTGCAGCAAAAGTTTGCAGGTCGAAGGAAATCTTATCGGCAAAAGCTTCAGCAAACCCTTTACCTGCCGGTAAGATTAATTTGCTTTCCAACTCTGAGGGCGTAATTGAGTGTAACAAGAGTTTGTTATGCAAGCGGTAAAATACAATTGCGGCCAAATCATTTAAGGGATAGGATGCAATTTCAGATCCTAAAAATCGAGCTTGGTCAGGCTGTTTTTCAGTATCTTCAATTTCCAGTTTTTGGACATCCGTCGTTATCAGCGGCTGTGGTAAGACAGCGCTTTCCACCGCATCGATCTCCTCGATTTCCAGCTCTTTAAAAATTCGATCCAAGTGAAATTTCGGTATTTTCATCGCACCATCTGAAAAGTATAATTTTGGAAATTGAAGCACAATTCAACGAATATAAAAAACATCTATGACCGTAACAATACAAGTAATATTTGTTCAGGATTTGAAACAAGTCTCAATATTTCCTATTCATGCACCAAGCTTTTTATCATGAACCATGCAGAGAGAACACATAGGTATGTCGCAAGTACAGTCTATCCTTTATAATCGGTAAGTTGCCAAAGTTTTTCCACTGACGTATTAGTGTAAGAACCTGGTTTTCAAATGCGGGTGCATTTATTGTTGAGTTGAGAATGGTTGCGTAAACGACTTCGCCAGTCTGATTTAAAGCAAAACGTATGGACAATCTGCCTTTTAATCCTGGTTGTAAGAACAAAATTTCCTTGTACCGTCTGAGAATTGGCGCATTGTTTGAAAGGATGATTTTTTTAATATGATTTATCGTTTGCTCAGGAATTTCTCTAGAATACAGATGAGAAGCATTTTCAGAGGAGATTGAATGTGTATCAGGGGAATCGACTTCCGGTTCGAGCGACTGCACGAATTCCTGATTCAAGTATTCAATCCCGGCTTCAGGAATGATGAAATCATTAAATTGCTTCAACTTTGCATTTAACGCAAGCGCGCTGCTGTCAAGCGCCATGAAAAAATCCTGCACTTCGGCATTCGTCCCTGCAGTTGTCGCATGAATGATGCCCAGCAATCCAGTTTTATTTACACTTTTTCTAATTGAATTTTCAGTTGATGGACGAGCTGAAGCTGATTCGTCTTCTGAAGAGTGACCTTTTTTTAGTACGGTCGGTAAGGTGGGTTGTACAAGCTTTACAGGATGCGCGTCGTAAGACGAAGCACTGACTGGAATTAAATCACTGTCTGTGGAAGATGATTTATTTTCATTTACTAATTCATTGATATAGCGCTGTGCGAATCGACGCATCGCGTGCTGTGATAAATTCGCATCCGGATGCGATGGATAATGTGTAAACAAAAAACGAATGCTCAAAGCATGAATCACGATTGACGCCAATGCAAGTAAAATAAATTTCCAATCCCTGGATCGAATAAATTTCTTCCGGTATTCTTTGGGAAATTCAACGTTTTTTTGTGATTTCTTATCAACCATATCCTGGAATATAAAATTTCTGAGAAAAAGTGTGACAGATGGTTCGCACCACAACGCAATATCAATCTAATTTTACAAAGGATGGGATGAAGTTGCGGAGAAGGATGCCCAGAATTTAAGGTTCGACAAACAATCCGTTGGATTATATAGTCCTAAAGAATCAAGTAACTCAAAATTTACACTAATCGGCGTCCGGACCTTGTCAGTGAACAGCGGCACCTCAGTGTATTCACGCAATCGATTTAATATCCATTCAAGAAAAGATGTGCCAACTGACCAGGCAGGATTACAGAGAGATAAAAGATGCGAGCCAACAAATCCGGAAGCTCCGGTTATGAGTATTTTTGTTGGCTGCTCAGGCATATGAAATTTAATTTAGAATTGGAAACGCACGGCAAGTACACCACCCCTAGATGTACTTAGAGGCCGCACTGCAATGATATAGTGCTGTTTTGACGCCATGTCACTGCGACTTTGTTTTCGTTTTAACCAGAGGGCATGCAAAGCACTGACAACATGATTGGTGATGACACCCGCGATTGCGAATTGACTCCAGGTTTTTGCCTTGTCCGCATCGACACGCATCTCGCGATATTTCTGGGCATTTTGCAATTTATCCCATTCCCAGAATTCGCCCCCAGCGGGATTGCGCAAGTTATCCAGACTGCGACGGCGCAGCCATGCTTCGTTGTATTCATATATTGATAAATAATCACCAATATCCGCCCAATACACATCGTCCTTACCCGCTGGGTTCACTTGTGCATGCGATGAGGCATAAGCTTTGTAGTCATCCTGCAGCCAATCACGGTACGTGGCAAAGCCAAAACTGGCCCCCAGTAAAACGGCCTCAGAAATCAAAAAATTTCTCATCGCTGTTTTTGCACCCAAAGATGCTTGTCCCCACCCCGGAACCAACAAAGATTTCATGAATACCATTCCGCCCCCGGGGGAAGAACTTTCATCTAACTGAATTTTCTGCATTTGCCAGTTGAGCAATCTCGAATTCTCTTGCAACGCCACTTTACCGGTTTGTGCTGTAAGTACACCAGTTAGCATGAAAAACAGAAGGGAGTATTTTAATTTTTCGATCACCACGACACCCTCATCGATAAAGCAGGAACATAGTTATCTGCAACTGTTTTTTGTGGGATGAAT
>QQUM01000308.1 GCA_008501545.1 Calditrichota bacterium | reverse complement strand
TATTTCGTATCAGTGTGAGGGGGACATTATCTATGACAAAATCAGAAAAGAAGAATCAGCGAATTCGGAGAAATCCACAAAATATCAAGTTCTCTGATTTTGTATCATGGCTTGAGGATAATGGATTCACTCTTGACCGGGTACAAGGAAGTCATTATATTTTTGTGCACCCACGTATTGAAACGCCTGTCAATGCCCAGAAAAAGAAAGATGGGACTGCAAAGGCATATCAGATAAAGCAGGCAATCAAAATTATAGATGGAGATTTATAATGGAATATACAGTGAAGATATTCTCGGATCCCGAAGGAGATGGCGATTTTATTGCAGAAATTGAAGAACTCAAAGGGTGCTCTGCATTTGGTGATTCGCGTGAAGAAGCATTGAAAGAAATTGAAATAGCAATGCAGTTATGGATCGAAACGGCAAAAAAACATCGTAAATCCATCCCAGAACCATATTCACACAAACTTAAAGAACCCAAAAAACGGATAAATGTCATGCTTCCTGAATCATTGTTGAAGGACGTTGATGACTATCGCGGAAAACATGGATTAAAACGATCTGAACTCCTGGCTGCTGCTGCTGAACAATATATTTCTGTTCATCATCAATAGTAAACTCGTGGCCACCGATTTCCATGGTTGCACTTCCGGACCTTCCATTTACATTCAACGCCACGGTCACGGTGGCTGCAAGTAAGCCGTGAATCCAGAAAATCTGCGATTATTCATTGTTTTCAAATTGATCAGGGTCGTTCCTCAAAAGTTTTAAAACCCACCATATTATCCCCACAACATGTCCTACAATGACCACAACAATAAGCGTGATAAAAAGCGGATGCGTAAACAAAAGTAACTCCATTTTTGAGAATTCGGACTGTTATCAATCTAATCTCCGGAAAGATACGGTTTTCAAATTCAGATACAAGAGTCCAAATTATTCAGGATGAAATACAAAATTGGAAATTACGAGTGATAAGGATAAATTGATCCAGGCGTGACCTGCTGCATGTGCATGGTTGTATCAAAGTTCGTAACGCGACATTCATGTCGCACCTTCTCATTCCGTCACGGATTCGACGGCCGCATATCCACTTCGCTGACCATCGCTTGCGGTGGCATCTGCAGCACGTGCAGCACGGTTTCGGCAACATCGTCGGATTGCAGAATGCGTTTTTTCTTGGGATCATCGTCAGGCCGCAAGTGACCACCAAAGGCAGTGTCTACTGAACCCGGACAAATGGCCGAGACGCGCATGCCGTTTTTGCGTTCTTCCATCATCAGGCAACGTGTGAAAGCCATAAGCGCATGTTTGGTTGCAGTATAACCACCGCCCCCGGCAAAGGAATTTTTTCCTGCCAGTGAAGAAATGTTGATCACTGCTGATTCGTCATTGTTTTTCAGGTGCGGCAGGCAGGCTCGCGTCATCAAAAACAAACCACGGATATTCAAATTGAACATAGCGTCCCAGTCCGCTGTCGCCATTTCAGCAATCGGGCTGAAATGGCCGATACCTGCATTATTGATAAGAATATCCAGTTTGCCAAAATGCTCGACAGTTTTATTCACGCAGCGATTGATATCGCCTTCATTGGTCATATCCGCCGCTGCAACGAATACATCCCTGCCTCCTTTTTCACATTCGGTTTTCACGGCATTCAAATCCATTTCCGAGCGGGCGGTAAGGGCTATATTGCAGCCATTTTCGACCAATCGTAATGCAATAGCGCGCCCGATTCCTTTGCTTGCGCCCGTGACAAGCGCGACTTTGTTTTCTAAATTCATAGCGTTCCTTTAGCGTTTTTTATTGTTTAGTCTATGCAAAAAGGGGACAATATCCCGCTGCCAATTATTCCAGAGGTTGTTTTGATTTGTAATAATTCGTGTTAAATTTTATGATAAAATCAAAAGCTGTTGCATCCACATCTCATTTCGTCATCCTGGGAAGGATCTTTTTGAGTTGCAGCCACCGGCGTTTATAAAGTTTGAAGATATGTTCGTAGTGGAGACTTAAGTCTCTCCCGGGCGTTTACCGCAATAAGGAAAGGCTAAAGCCTTCACTACAAACATCATCCTCCCCCAACATAAAAATATTGAATATCCAATTACTAAAATGTAAAACTCGACAGGAAATAAAGAAAATGCGAACACAAATTTTAAAGCCAAATTTTTTCCAAATAATTTTTGCTGGAATACTTCTGCTGGCTTTTACTGCGTGCAATTCCTCCCGACAAAAACCTAACATCATTTTTATTCTGGCAGATGATCTCGGCTACGGTGAACTTGGCTGTTACGGTCAGGAAATCATCGAGACACCGAACATTGATGCTTTGGCAGAATCGGGTATGCGTTTTACACAGCATTATTCCGGAGCACCGGTTTGCGCACCGGCACGCTGTACTTTGTTAACCGGCAAGCACAGTGGCCATGCGCACGTCCGCGGCAACGACGAGTGGAAAGAACGTGGCGATGTCTGGGACTACCAGGCAATGTTTGAAAATCCCAAACTGGAAGGCCAGCGACCGTTGCCGGATAGCGTGCTGACGATGGCGGAAATGCTGCAAACGGCAGGCTATAAAACCGGCGCTGTCGGCAAATGGGGACTCGGTGCACCGGAAACAGAAGGTGTGCCCAATCGTCAGGGATTCGACTTTTTCTTCGGCTACAATTGCCAACGCCAGGCACACACTTACTACCCGATGCATTTATGGAATAATGAAGAGCGTGTACTTTTAAACAACAAAATGATAGCGCCGCACACCAATTTAGCAGCCGATGCCGATCCAAACGATCCGGCCAGCTATGCCAATTTTCAACTTGAAGACTACGCACCGGAACGCATGCACAAAGAGGCGCTGCGATTTATTGAAGATAATGCACAAAGGCCGTTCTTCCTTTATTACGCCTCGCCGATTCCTCACGTGCCGTTACAAGCGCCGCAAAAATGGGTGGATTATTATGCGAAAAAGCTTGGATCCGAGCAGCCTTACACAGGTCGTGGTTACTTCCCCAACCGAACACCCCGCGCTACCTACGCTGCAATGATTTCCACGCTGGACGACCAGGTCGGTGAGTTGGTTGAGAAGCTGAAAACACTTGGCATTTCCGACAACACCCTCATCATTTTCACCAGCGACAACGGCCCGACTTACGCCGGTGGCGCGGACACGCCGTTTTTCGACAGCGCCAAACCATTTAAAACCGAATACGGCTGGGGCAAAGGTTTTGTGCACGAAGGTGGCATTCGCGTGCCGATGATTGCCAACTGGCCGGGACGCATTGCGAAAGGAAGTGCGTCCGATCATATATCAGCTTTTTACGATTTTATGCCTACATTTCGAGACATTGCCGGTTCGCAAATGCAAGTGCCTACCGATGGTATCAGTTTGCTGCCGGAATTGCTTGGTGAGCCACAAAGGGAACATGAATTTTTGTATTGGGAATTTCCATCCTACAAAGGGCAGCAGGCGGTGCGTATGGGCAAGTGGAAGGCGATTCGCAAGAATATTTTTGAGGGCAATTTGGCCATCGAATTGTACGATCTGGAAACGGATATCCAGGAGCAAAATGACGTCGCGGGAGCACATCCGGATATTGTGGAAAAAATAAAATCGATTATGGAACGGGAACATGTGCCCTCGCCGGTAGAGCGGTTTAAAATACCACAGTTGGGTGATTGAAAAGTTACGTGAGTTCGATGTAAAAATTTGGAGAAGAAAAGACTGAATTCTTGGGAACTAGTCCGAAGGCGTCCCGCCGAGGACAACGCACGTTGCGCTCAGCGGGACGCTTTCGCTCTAGTCTTATAGAGCCTGTCAAATCATGAAAACCTTATAACGAACTCACGTTAAGTAATTAAATTTCTTGCAATTCCAAGGACTTTGGCTAAATTTGCAAAGAAGCAATCCCCGGATTTCGTATCAAAATTCACTGAAGTTATATGGCTGCATATGCTTTAATTTGGGAACCCCGGGATTGTCGGTGTAACTTTAATTTACCGAGAAAAAAATGACAGAACCAACAAAAGATCAACTCGAAAAACAGAAACTGCAGGCGGAGATTGATAAAATCAAAGCTGAGCAGCGAGAAACTGAAAATCGAACAAAATTCAAAGTTTTAGCCTATGTGTTAGGTGGAATCATTGGCTCTGGAACGGTAATCTCTGTTATCTCACCGATTCTTACGAGCAAAGCCGAGAATGCAAAAATAGAAGCGCAGTCCTTACGAGTAAAAAGTGAATTAGCTGAAGCTGTCAATGATTCAACAAAACGCATATTAATTTTAAAATCTCAAAAGTTAGAAAGAGATAAACAGAGTTTGCTTGCTGCCAATGATTCCATAAAAACTGTGCAGGACAAACTCATTAAACAGCAGAAGGATTTGCAAACAAGTTTTGCCAAGCTGAACAACGAATACAAAACGCTCGCTGGTCAATCTCTTCGTTCTGAACAGGAAAAACGTAATTTTCAATTATTAGCAAAAGAGGCGGAGCAAAGAGCGGATTCGTTGGCTGCACAAAGAAATGATTTGCAAGCACAGCGACAGGTGACGGAGAAACGAGGCGAAGATATTGCACGCAAAGATTTTTCTGTGGATGATGGAAATTTTTTATCTATTGACGAAGCCAAACGCATGATTGTTAAGAAGGGCTATTTTGATCGAAATATGAATCCAAATGGTAACGGCATAAAACACCAATATGAAATCAAAGCGAAGGGCGAAGTTTTGTTTGATAGGGCTACTGGTTTGTATTGGCAGCAATCAGGTTCGAAGAATAGCATGCATTTTTCTGAAGCTCAAAATTATATTGCAGATTTGAATCGCCGGAAGTTTGGTGGATTTTCTGATTGGCGTTTACCAACGTTGGAAGAAGCAATGAGTCTGATGGAACCGAAAAAGGATGGTGATTTGTACATTGATTCGATGTTTGATAAAACGCAGAAATGGATATGGACTGCTGATTTAAGGGTGACTTCACAGTCGTGGATCGTCAATTTTATTTTCGGCGTTTACGATGACGACGTTCCCGGCGGCAACTTTTATGTGCGAGCAGTTCGTTGACGACATTGGTTTTGCTTCGCCGGCCCATGGCTTTTGATACTTTGAATTTTTTGACCCTTTATCCTTTGATTTTTCAAAGAATAAAGATTTTGTCACAAATCCAAAGCGATTACCCGCGAAGCGGGTCGAAAATATTTTGGGGAGGAGAATTGTGCGACGCACTTCATTCCAGAGCGAACCGGTGAATGTCTTACTGCTTCGTGCATCCTACATAAAGTGCGTCGCACATTTTGATCATAAATTTCAGGAACTAGTCCGAAGGCGTCTCGCCGAGGACAACGCCCGTTGCGCTCAGCGGGACGCTTTCGCGCTAGAAGGAATATGGGCAACAAATAAAAAATATGTGCCTGCACAGAAAGATGCCGGTATTGCAAAAAGCGCAAACCGGCATGACAGCCCTTCCCCTCGTCATTCCGGTTTTTGCGTTTTCCAGCAAAATACCGGAATCTTAATCGATCGTACATGGGATTTCTCATGTGCGCATTCATGCACCGGGGCATATGCCCCAAAAACATTACCCGCGCAGGAGCAAACTTCTGAACGATTGTTTTCCTGAAAGTCATTCAGGTTTCTGCGCTTTCCAGCAGAAGAGATGAATCAAGTCTTATGCGGCAACCGCTTGTTTGCCTCTTTTTAAAAAAGAGAACATCTCATCCAACAATCCATCGAGCAT
>QQUM01000346.1 GCA_008501545.1 Calditrichota bacterium | reverse complement strand
AGTAGCCGATCGCCTTTGGGATCGGGTCCGAAATTTGGATCGATGTGATGGTAGCTGGCGCCATCGTACTTGTGTAGTGAAGGTGAATCGAAGACTGGGTTCAAATAGATTGCCGTGATCCCAAGATCGTGTAAATAATCCAGCTTATCGATAATCCCCTGCAGATCGCCGCCATAACGCCGGCGCAGCAGGTGTTTCCACAATGCGGCATCGCCATTTTCGATTTCATAATCCTGCAGTTGATACCAATCGCTGCCCCAGGGATGCACGCGCCAGGCTTTTGGCAGCTCGGTTGGATCTGCACCGACGATATCGTTTACGGTAGGATCATTTCCCGGATCACCATTGCGAAATCTTTCAGGAAATATCTGGTACCAGATGACGGATTTCGCCCACTGCGGGACAAACTCTTCTATTTGTTGCTGTATTTCACGTGATTCTGTTTTCGTTTGCATAAATCTATTGCTTCCAAAACTCAGGCATCCGAAGATGGCAATTAAGGTGATTACGATTGTGGCTGATTTCATTTTTCTGATCGATTAAGTTAAAAAAAGGGGTGCAGGTTAAACACCGTGCACCCTTTCACAAAACAAAGGAGATATTTTGTTAAAATAAAAAACTGCTAAAACCTGAAAGGTTTTTAGCGAAAGCTATACTGATTTGCAAAAGTAATGTCCGATAGAAGTCATTCCGGCCGCCTGCTTTTTAGGCGTGCTGGAATCTCCATGAGTCTAGCGTGGACTGTGGGATTCCGGGATTCGATAAAAAACATCGAACCCGGAATGACTGCTAGATGTTGATCAGAGGACAAAACTATTGCAAATTGCTATAAACGACTTACTTCAGCAAGGTCATTTTCTTGACAGCATGAAAATCACCGGCAACCATTTTCACGAAATAGATGCCTGATGGAGCGATTCTGCCATAGAAATCAGTACCGGTCCAGGTAATTCTGTATGCACCTTGCTCTTGTCTCTGGTTAACCAGAACTTGAACAAGCTGGCCGATGCTGTTGTAAACGTTGATTTGCACATCAGCAGTTTTCGCCAGGCTATACTTCAGTGTGGTTTCCGGATTAAATGGATTCGGATAATTTTGCTCGAGACCAAATTCTGTTGGCAACAAATCCTCTTCCCGTTCTGCAACAGCCAATGGTGTTAACAGATCAGGCGCTGTTTCAACAACACATTCACCCGGTAGTTTCCAATCAACAGTTGGGAAATTGAATTCCGAAGGATAGGTCGGAACCAGATCATTGTCAATTGTTGTCGGATGAATGAACTGATAGTAACGGCGTCCAAGACTGTAACCGGACGCATTATCAATTTCGCCATCTTCGCTGGTGTAAACGATGCTGTATGGAACAGAAATAAAGGTTGGTGACATCAAGGTAGTTGTCGCACTGTACACACCATCGCCATCTGAATCTGTCAACATATAGCGCAAAGTATCACTGTCAACTTGCTGCGTCTGACGGAACAATGGCGTATCGATTTTAATCCATGCGGTGTCCATTCCAACACGGAATGGCGCCAGATCAGGATTCGTCGATGTGTCGGTTGCCGGCATCATGTTAATATTAAATGTCACTGTAACCGGATCAGTGGTTACACCTGTTGGCAACAGCGAGTTGAAATACTGATTCTGGAAACCAAAATCACCAGGTAACAATTGTGCGCCAACACCTTCAAAGACAAAAGTACGGTCAGCGCCACCATTGACAGCAGGCTCTTCCCAACCGGTGCCAAGATCATCTGCTTCCTGGAACTGATAGCCAAGATAATTCGGGCTCATCGGATCAACGCGGGATGGATCCCACTTGACAAAGTACTTGTAATATACAGTGGAACCAACAACCAGATTAAAAGACACATTGGCCGTGTACTCGTTGAGCACTGGGTTGTAATCCATACGAATTGCATCGGCATCATCCCAGCCTTTCGGGCCTTTGATGATGATCGAGTCACCAACTGTACGGCTGAACAAACCTGTCTTTTCCAAGGCATCAACAGCCACACGGAAAATAACATTGCCAGGAACTGGATCTTCAAAAGATGGCGGTTCATTGTTAAACCAATTCCAGGCCAGGGTCGTATCCATTGTGGTATTGATCAAGGCATCAGAGAAAGTAAACGTGCGGTTATCAACGCTTTCCCAATCCGGGCCATCTGCATGTTTGTTCACAATAAAGAATTTGTATTGCTGAACATTTCCAGCTGTGAGATCAGCCTTAGGCATGTAAGCAGCACCAGACCAGAAATCACCATCGCCTTCACGGGAAAGAATTACATTGGTATCATCTCCCCAGGTCAATACACCGCCGGAAGTGGTGTTGTCACCGCGAACTGTCAGAGGGCCGTTGGCCGCAGGATCAAATTGCTGCTTCTTGGTCAAACCAGCCATGTTCACACGGAACCAAACAGCAACTGTATCCGCTTTGACTTCAAACGGACGCCAGGACTGCATTACTTCACCAGCGTCATCGTGGAAGTAGGCCATGTCGAGCACATCATCACTGTTGCCAGCAATGTAGGTACGTGTATCCCAGCCGAGTGGACCTTTTACAAAGGCGCCTTCCCAACCGCTGCCACCGGTACCGCTTGTGGCATCAAAACCAGCCCAGTACTTATAGTACAGCGTGTCCTGGGGATTCATTTGAATTGTCAATTCCCAGTAGTCACCACCAACATTGGTTAAAACCAAATCGGAATCGTCTCCCCAGGTGATGTTTTTGCCATCAGGGAATGTACCGGTGTGCTGACCACGCATCTGGACAAAGTGACCGGCGTGCAACGTGTCGTTGTTTGTCGACGTGTTCACACGGAAAGTTACGTTTACAGGCTGTGGTTCAAATGGCGTCAGCAGATCAGGCGCTGTTTCAACAACACATTCACCCGGTAGTTTCCAATCAACTGTCGGAAAGTTGAAGCTGGAAGGATAAGTCGGTTCCAAATCCTGGTTGATGGAAACAGGATGGATAAATTGATAGTAACGGCGTCCGAGACTGTAACCAGACGCATTATCAATTTCGCCATCTTCGCTGGTGTAAACGATGCTGTATGGAACAGAAATAAAGGTTGGTGACATCAAGGTAGTTGTCGCACTGTACACACCATCGCCATCTGAATCTGTCAACATATAGCGCAAAGTATCACTGTCAACTTGCTGCGTCTGACGGAACAATGGCGTATCGATTTTAATCCATGCGGTGTCCATTCCAACACGGAATGGCGCCAGATCAGGATTCGTCGATGTGTCGGTTGCCGGCATCATGTTAATATTAAATGTCACTGTAACCGGATCAGTGGTTACACCTGTTGGCAACAGCGAGTTGAAATACTGATTCTGGAAACCAAAATCACCAGGTAACAATTGTGCGCCAACACCTTCAAAGACAAAAGTACGGTCAGCGCCACCATTGACAGCAGGCTCTTCCCAACCGGTGCCAAGATCATCTGCTTCCTGGAACTGATAGCCAAGATAATTCGGGCTCATCGGATCAACGCGGGATGGATCCCACTTGACAAAGTACTTGTAATATACAGTGGAACCAACAACCAGATTAAAAGACACATTGGCCGTGTACTCGTTGAGCACTGGGTTGTAATCCATACGAATTGCATCGGCATCATCCCAGCCTTTCGGGCCTTTGATGATGATCGAGTCACCAACTGTACGGCTGAACAAACCTGTCTTTTCCAAGGCATCAACAGCCACACGGAAAATAACATTGCCAGGAACTGGATCTTCAAAAGATGGCGGTTCATTGTTAAACCAATTCCAGGCCAGGGTCGTATCCATTGTGGTATTGATCAAGGCATCAGAGAAAGTAAACGTGCGGTTATCAACGCTTTCCCAATCCGGGCCATCTGCATGTTTGTTCACAATAAAGAATTTGTATTGCTGAACATTTCCAGCTGTGAGATCAGCCTTAGGCATGTAAGCAGCACCAGACCAGAAATCACCATCGCCTTCACGGGAAAGAATTACATTGGTATCATCTCCCCAGGTCAATACACCGCCGGAAGTGGTGTTGTCACCGCGAACTGTCAGAGGGCCGTTGGCCGCAGGATCAAATTGCTGCTTCTTGGTCAAACCAGCCATGTTCACACGGAACCAAACAGCAACTGTATCCGCTTTGACTTCAAACGGACGCCAGGACTGCATTACTTCACCAGCGTCATCGTGGAAGTAGGCCATGTCGAGCACATCATCACTGTTGCCAGCAATGTAGGTACGTGTATCCCAGCCGAGTGGACCTTTTACAAAGGCGCCTTCCCAACCGCTGCCACCGGTACCGCTTGTGGCATCAAAACCAGCCCAGTACTTATAGTACAGCGTGTCCTGGGGATTCATTTGAATTGTCAATTCCCAGTAGTCACCACCAACATTGGTTAAAACCAAATCGGAATCGTCTCCCCAGGTGATGTTTTTGCCGTCAGGGAATGTACCGGTGTGCTGACCACGCATCTGGACAAAGTGACCGGCGTGCAACGTGTCGTTGTTTGTCGACGTGTTCACACGGAAAGTCACATTTACCTGGCTGATAGCCGGCACTGTGAATGCGAAGATGAGCATTGCAACCATCGCTGTAACGCTCATTTTGCGTAGCAAAGTCATAAGACCTCCTTGAGTTAATAGATTTAATTAAGTGTAAATTAGTTTTGCAACATAACAATTGATTATCACAATAGTTCAAAACCGCAAAGCAAAGGTAAATCTGTTGACTGATGGTAAATGTTTAAATTCCTGATAGGCGTAATCAACTTGTAAGCCCAGGCCATAGGGTGTTTTCCAGTTCAATCCGCCACCGACTGTTAAACCTTTTTCTGCGTCATCCTCTTCCAGAAGTAATTCATTATAACCAGCTCGCACGAACGCCAGGTTATTGAGTAAGCCCAACTCAGCACCAAGATTAACGCTCTTCGCGTTATCGTTGGGATTGACTGCATCGGCTGCAATCGTGAGCCTGCTGTTTTCGTCCTGGTATGCATCCCAGGCAAGTCCGACGCGTAAAACCAAGGGTGTTTCATAGGCATCCGTTAGAACTTCCCCGACAACACTCTGGTTTTCACCACCGATGGAAGGATCAATATCCACTTGAATATTCAAATCTTCCCCACTCATTTGCAATGGGGCGCCAAAATTTGCAATGTTTACTCCGAAGCGAATGCCATCAAATGGCGTCGTGTACAGCGTGCCGATATCAAACGCCACACTCGATGCACTGGTATTCCAAATCGTTTCATTGATATATTTGAAATTCCCACCGATGGCAAACTTATCGGTCAACCGGCGTGCAACCGTTAAGCCGATCGCCAGACTGGTAGCGGAAAATTTTGCTCCAGTCCCTTCCGGACTTTCAACGGTTGTCACATCCATTTCATCGGTGCCAAGGGTCGTGACATTCACGCCAATTACACCGATTGATTCCATTGGCAAAACAGCGCCGACATAATTAAAGTGTAAGCCGGGCAGCCATTTTGCATCGTCAACCATCACGGTATATTCAGATATATGCGCAATACCAGCAGGATTCCAGAACATCGCGGAGGCATCCGTTGCTGTGGCTGCGACTGCACCACCCAGTGCAGCACCACGTGCACCGACCGGAATACGCAGAAAAGTTGCTGCTGCCGTTCCCGATTTTGATACGGATTGTGCCGTTCCCGTATCGGTTTGCGCCATCACCGGTTCAATATGCAAAAATAACCCGGCCAACATTGCGAATGTAATAATGCTTT